>JBEKNX010000160.1:0-9600 GCA_049522375.1 Acidimicrobiales bacterium
TCGAAGAAGGCCGGGGGCTCGATCACTTCCCGTATGGCGGAATAAAATCCCTGAAGGCTCGAATAAGCCAGGCTCCCGACGCGCGGAAAGTCCCGGACGGCGGACTCGATACGGCGCCGCGCCGAACTTACCCCGGGATGGAGGCGCAACCTGGTAAGGCTCTCGGAAAGGCGGGAGACTGTCGGCGCGTAAGACCGGCCATTGTCGTTTAGTATCACGATGACCCGCGAGCCGCTGTGGCCCAAATTGTTGAGCCCTTCATAGGCCATGCCTCCGGTAAGGGCGCCGTCGCCGACTATGGCGACGACGTGGCGCCCGGGGTGGCTACTGCGCTTTACCGCGGCGGCCAGGCCGTGGGCGTAGCTGAGGGCGGTCGAGGCGTGGCTGTTCTCCACCCAGTCGTGCACGGACTCCGCTCGCGACGGGTAGCCCGACAGCCCGTCGGCTTGGCGCAGGGAGCTGAACATGTCCCGGCGGCCGGTGACGAGCTTGTGGACATAGGCCTGGTGCCCGGTGTCCCAGATGATGTAGTCCCGCGGCGAGTCGAAGACCCGGTGCAGGGCCAGGGTCAGCTCGACGACGCCGAGGTTGCTGCCCAGGTGGCCCGTATTGGCGGTGGACACGGCCTGGACGACGAATTCCCGGATCTCGCCCGCCAGGATGCCCAACTGCTCGTAGTCAAGCCCCCGTAGGTCGCTCGGGCCGCTTATCGTCTCCAGAAGCACCCCTTCAAGCTACCTCCTGTCCCCGCGCTCCGAAATCAGCCCTCGTCGGGTAGCAGCTCAGGGCGGTACCGCGTGGGCAACTCCGGGCTGTACGGCGACCGGGCTACTAGCTTGGGACCGACCATGGCCCCTGCCGACGGTGCCCACGCTTGGACCGACGAGGCCGTCGTGGCGCGTGTCCTGCGCCAGGCCCTGAGCACCGGAGGCGAGTTCGCCGAGGTGTTCGCTGAGGACCGTCGTGGCTCGACGGTCGTGCTCGACGACGGCCGCATCGAGGACATAAGCTCCGGTCGCGAGCGCGGCGCTGGTGTCCGCGTCGTGGCCGGCAATACGACGGGCTTTGCCCATACGGCCGACCTGTCCGAACAGGGCCTGCTCAAGGCGGCCGAGGCCGCGTCCGGGGCGGCGCGCAGTGGTGGCGCGGGTACCCGCGAGGTGCCCCTTTCCCGCTCGCAGCCCTCGAGCCCCTCACCGGTCGAGCGGCTGCCCGCCGACGTGGGCAAGGACCGCAAGGTGGAGCTCCTGTACAAGGCCGATGCCGCCGCCCGGGCCTCCGGAGGGGCGGTTCGCCAGGTGAAGGCCTTCTACCGTGACGGTCGCCGCCAGGTCCTGGTGGCCAATTCTGAGGGCGTCCTGGCCTCCGACGACCAGGTGCGGGCCCAGTTCCGGGTGACGGTCGTGGCCAGCGGGGACACGGGTATGCAGACCGGGGGGGAGGGCGTCGGGGCGACCATGGGCTTCGAGCTGTTCGACCGCCACGACGTCGAAGAGCTCGCCCGGTCGGCGGCGCGCCGCTCCTTGGTCAAGCTGCGGGCGAGGCCCGCGCCGTCTGGGACCATGCCCGTTGTCATCAAGTGCGGGAGCGGGGGAGTGCTCTTCCATGAGGCCTGCGGCCACGGGCTCGAGGCCGACCACATCGCCAAGGCCGTTTCGGTCTTCTCCGGGAGAGTAGGCGCCCAGGTGGCCGCGCCCTCGGTGACGCTGGTGGACGACGGGACGATGAGCCATGAGTGGGGTGCCCTGGCCATAGACGACGAGGGCCACCCCACCTCCCGCAACGTCCTCATCGAGGACGGCGTGCTGACGGACTACATGTGGGACTGGCTGCGCGCCCACAAGCAGGGCCGGACGGCCTCGGCCAACGGCCGGCGCCAGAGCTACCAGCACCTGCCCATGGTGCGGATGACCAACACTTATCTCCTGAACGGGGACGAGGACCCGGACGAGATCGTCCGTCAGACCCCCCGAGGTGTTTACATAGCCCAGCTCGGCGGTGGCCAGGTCAATACCGCCACCGGGGACTTTGTTTTCGGTATGACCGAGGCCTACATGATCGAGGACGGCCAGGTGACCGATCCCATCCGGGATGCCAACCTCATCGGCAACGGCCCGCAGGTCTTGCGTGACATCGATGTGCTCGGCGACGACTTCGCCATGGGCTGGCCCGGGACTTGCGGCAAGCAGGGCCAGGGCGTCCCCGTCGGGATGGGCCAACCGACGTTGCGCGTGCGTGCTCTGACCATCGGGGGGACGGCGCGTTGAGCGAGCTGCTGGACATGGCCTGCCGGGTGGCTGGTTGGGCCCGGGACGGCGAAGACGTGGAGGTCTACGTTTCACGGGGTACCGAGACTGAGGTCCGGGTGTACGAGGGCGAAGTGGAGTCCCTGTCGTCCGCCACCTCTGCCGGGGCTGGGATCAGGGTGGTGTCGGGGAGCCGCCAGGGTTTCGCCTACGCCGGGTCGCTGGCCGAGGAAGTCCTGGCCGAGACCCTGGCCGAAGCCCGGGACAATGCCGAGTTCTCGAGCCCCGAGGCCTGGGTCGGCCTGCCCGAGCCGGACGGCGCCCGCCCTGCCGCTCTCGACCTCTGGCGCGACGAGCTGGCGGGGTACCCGACGGCCCGTAAGGTCAACGCCGCACTGGACCTCGAGCGAGCGGTGCGCGCCGGCGACCCTCGTGTCCGGCAAGTGGAGTCGGCCAACTGGGGCGACGCTTGCAGCGAGAAGGCTTTGGCCAGCTCGCGGGGCGTACGGGCCAGCGACCGTTCGACGGCTTGCTACCTGTCCGCCGTCGCCGTGGCCGGGGACGGCGCCGAGAGCCAGATCGCTTACGGCTACAGCGTCGGCCGGGCCCCGTCCGAGCTCGACCCCGCCCAAGCGGCCGGTGACGCCGTCAGCCGGGCCGTGCGGCTCCTGGGGGCGACCAAGCCCCGCTCGGCTCACATAGCGGTCGTCTTCGAGCCCCGGGTGAGCGCCCAATTGACCAGCCTGCTCGGCTCGGTGCTGAGCGGCGAGATGGTCTTGAAAGGGACCTCTCTGTTCGCCGAACGTCTGGGTGAGGAAGTGGCCGCCCCGGGCGTCACCCTGGTGGACGACCCCACCCAGCCGGAGGCGTGGAGGGCGGCCTCTTTCGACGACGAGGGCCTGGCGTGCCGGCGTAACACGATGATCGAGGCCGGTGTGCTGCGCGCTTACCTCTACGACAGCACCTCGGCCCGCCGGGCGGGCACGTCTTCGACGGCGAGCGCGGTGCGGGCTGGTTACAAGAGCGCCCCCGGCGTAGGCACCCGGGCCGTCTACTTACTGCCCGGGGAGCTCAGCCCCGACGAGGTGCTGGCCCGACTGGGGGACGGCCTGTTGGTCCAGTCGCTGAGCGGGCTCCACTCGGGTGTGAACCCGGTTAGCGGAGATTTCTCGGTCGGGGCAGAGGGCTTGCTCTTCCGGGGCGGCGAGCTTGCTTCCCCGGTGAGGGAAGTGACGATCGCGTCGAGCATCCAGCGCATACTCCAGGGTGTCTCGTGCCTGGGCAACGACCTGCAATGGCTACCTTCATCGGCTGCGGGTGTGACCGTCGGCATTTCCGAGATGTCGATGAGCGGCGCCTGAGGGAAATCGGCGCAAGAGGGGACCGCCCCCGTCTACAACGCCGCCCCGTCTACGACGCCGCTGCCGCTCCGGCGGGCACGCTCGGTTTGGTGCCGGCGTCCTTGGTGCCACCGTGTTTCGTGCCACCGTCCCTGGTGCCACCGTCCCTGGAGGCCGCCTCGGCCTTGGAGCCGTTTGCCGGCGCACCGGCGGCCTTGGCGGGGCTGTCCGTGCTGGCCTCGGCCGCCTTCGGCTCCGCCACCTTGGAGGCGCCTTTGTGGCCGTCTGACCTGCTGTCGGTCTTGTAGAAACCGCTGCCCTTGAAGGTTATGCCAATGTTCCCGAAGACCTTCCGCAGCGTGCCCCCGCATGCCGGGCACTCCGTCAGTGCGCTGTCCTTGAACGACTGGACGACTTCGAGATGTTCGCCGCAAGACTTGCAGGCGTACTCGTAGGTTGGCATGTGAAGCTGCCCTTTCTTGGCACTCGCGCGGTTCAACTGCTAAGTCTAGCCGGGCACAGGCGGCGAGCGACAAGGATGCCTGGCGGGTTTTGGCCAGGACGCGCCAAGTCGCCCGACCGGCAGTTATAGGCCACTGAAGTGGTAGAACCTAGGCAGGACGACGGGGCCAAAGCTCCGGCTGACATAGTTGGGGCCGGGTGGTCGGCCCTGACAAGGAGGCCGCTCATGTCACAAAGAGTTCGCAAAGCCGTGATCCCGGCCGCCGGGCTGGGGACTCGCTTCCTGCCGGCCACCAAGGCACAGCCGAAAGAGATGCTGCCCCTGGTCGACAAACCGGCCATCCAGTACGTGGTGGAGGAGGCCGTCTCAGCCGGCATCACCGACATACTTGTCATTACCGGGCGGGGCAAGCGCAGCCTCGAGGACCACTTCGACCGCTCGTTCGAGCTCGAGTACTACCTCCAGGAGGGGGGAAAGCTGGACGAGCTCGAGGAGATGCGGCGGATCGCCGAAATGGCCGACATCCACTACGTGCGCCAGGGAGAGCCCAAGGGTCTCGGCCACGCAGTCCTGGTGGCGGCCGAACATGTCGGGGACCTGCCCTTTGTCGTCATGCTGGGTGACGACATCATGCACCCCCGAGCGGGTGTGCTGGCCGGGATGCTGGGGACCTTCGAGCGCTACGGTCGCAGCGTCATCGCCCTGAAGGAAGTGGCCCCGGAGGACATTTCTGCGTACGGCTGCGCCGCCGTCAAACCGCTCGAGGACAACATCGTGCAGGTCGAGGACCTGGTCGAGAAGCCTGCGCCCGGTGAGGCACCCTCCAACCTGGCCGTGATGGGCCGCTACGTGTTCAGCCCGGAAATCCTGGACGTGCTCGCCCACACCAAGCCCGGTCGGGGAGGCGAAATCCAGCTCACCGACGCCATCAAGGCCCTCACCGAGCGCCAGCCGGTGTACGGCTGGACCTTCCGCCAAGGTCGCTTCGACGTCGGCAACAAGCTCGACTACCTGCAGGCGACGGTGGAGCTCGCTCTCGAACGCGAGGACCTCGGCCCGCCGTTCCGCAAGTTCCTCGTCGAACGTCTGGCCCGCGAACAGGGCTAGCCACAGGGCTTTCCGAGCGACCGCTCGGCCCCGCCGCGCCAGCGAGGGCAGGCGGGCCTGAGAGCGCGTCGCGACGGCGGTCCCGGGTCGCTCAGTGGGCCCCCGAGGACCGTTTGGCATAGAATCCGCTTGTGACCGATCACGGCCTGACGCACCTTGACCCATTGGGACGTGCCCGCATGGTCGACGTCACTCCGAAGGATCCCACCCACCGCCGTGCCATGGCACGTTGCCGGGTGCATATGCAGCCCGAAACGACCTCTAAGGTGGCCAGTAACGCCATCACCAAGGGCGACGTCCTGGCCGTGTCTCGGGTGGCCGGGATCCAGGCGGCCAAGCAGGCGGCTCAGCTCATACCGCTATGCCATCCTCTGCTGGTAGGAGCGGTGACCATAAATTTCACCATCGGGGACGATTACGTCGAGGTGGAGACCCAAGTCGAGACCGTCGACAGGACCGGGGTCGAAATGGAGGCGCTCACGGGTTGCGCCGTCGCCGCCCTCACCATTTACGACATGTGCAAGTCGTTCGACCGCGCCATGGTCATCGGGGACCTCGCCCTGTGGGAGAAGACCGGTGGCCGCAGCGGCAACTGGCGCCGGGAGGCGACGACCATCCTCGCCCCGGTACCCTCCGACATGAGCCGGCCCCGGCCTATCGAAGAGGAAATCGACGGCCTCATCGGCAGTGACGACTTGGGTTTCGAACGCTGACGTCCTTCCCCGTTGCGCTCCCGGAACGGGAGGATCCACCATTCCCGGTGTTGGGCAGACTACCGTCCGATAAAAGACCGACGGTAGGCCGAGGAGTTAGATAAATGGGAGCCGAGTTTCTGGTCGCCATCCTCTGGGGCGTTGTCGTGGTTTATTGGGTGTGGTCCCGGCGGCCCGCCTTCGGTGATTCGATAGGGCTGTTCCGCAACGAGCTGCAGGCGCTGGAGCACGCCGGCCCGACGCGCGTGCCGCCCGCCAACCGCCGCCGACCGTTGCCTTACACGGTTAGTGCCGCCACGTACAGCCTGGCGGAGCCCCTGGGCGAGCCGGGCCCTTTGTCCGCCGGGCCCCTGCCGGTCGGTGCGGGCTCCTTGCCGGCGGCTCTGGCGGCTGCGACGCTCAGCGTCAAGCGCCTCAAGGCCCGGCGCCGCCGCCGCGACGTCCTTTCCGTCCTGCTTGTGGCGGTGGTGGTCAGCGCCATGGCGTCGGTCCTCAGCCGCTCGGTGGTGGCCTTGTCGCTGCAAGCTCTCAGTGACATCGCTCTGGGCGCGTACGCCTACCTGCTGGTGACCATGACCAAAACCAGCCTGAAAGTGCCGACCGAACTGAAAGTGCCGTCCGAACTGAAAGTGCCGTCCGAACTGAAAGTGCCGGTCGGCGCCCGGGCGGAGGGCGGCGCCGTATTGCCCGCCCCCGCCGAGGAGGACTGGCTGGTCGACCTGGTCGACCTGGACAGGACCGTAGCCGGCTATGCGCCGGCCCACGCTCTGGGGGCCACGCCAGGGCCGGTACCCGGCCGCCGGAGGCCGCCAGAGGCCAGGCGAGGCAGCGACCACGTCGACCGCCCGAGCGAGGCGTACGGCGACTTCGACAGCTACGCCAGCTTGGCCCTCGCTCAGGCCAACTGACACACTGAGACTGCCGGTACGCACAGCCGCGAGCCGGCTGACTGGAGGTCTCCAAGTGAGGATCGTTTTTATCGGGGCGGGGAGCGTCGTGTTCACCAGGAACCTCGCCCGGGACATCCTGAGTTTCCCGGAACTAGGCGACACCGAACTGGTGCTCATGGACATCGACGGCGAGCGGCTCTCAGGTGCGGAGAAGCTCGTCCGCCGCATGGTCGACACGGCCAAGGCGCCGGTGCGGGTCATGGCCACCACCGACAGACGTGAGGCGCTGGCCGGCGCAGAGTACGTGATCGTCACCATCCAGGCGGGCGGAGTCAGCCAGTGGGAAGCCGACATACGGATCCCCGAGAAGTTCGGGGTCAACCAATGTGTGGGCGACACCATCGGCCCCGGCGGGATCTTTCGTGGCCTACGGCACTTGGCGGTCTTCGACGGCCTCATCGAGGACATGGGAGAACTGTGCCCGGGTGCCCTCGTCCTGCAGTACTCCAATCCCATGGCCATCCTGACCTGGAGGCTGGCCCTGGCCGGGTTGCGGGTAGTTGGCCTCTGCCACAGCGTCCAGGGGACGGCGCGCCTGCTCGCCGGCTACTGCAAAGTCCCGTTCGAGGAACTCAACTACTGGGTGGCGGGGATCAACCATCAGGCGTGGTTCCTCACCCTGGAACACGATGGTGACGACCTCTACCCACGTTTGCGTGCGCTCCTCGGGAACCCGGAGAAGCTGAGCATGGAACCCGTGCGTTTCGAGCTGATGCGCCGGTTCGGCTATTTCGTGACCGAGTCCAGCGGCCACGCCTCTGAGTACGTTCCTTACTTCCGCAAGCGCCCCGAGCTCCTCGCCGCCTTGGTGGAGACCTTCGAGGCCGCCGGGACCGACTACTCGGCGTGGTTCGACTATGGGCGCACGGGGGGCTGTGTGACGGCCAGGCAACGCAAAGAGCAGTCCTACGAAGCAGAGGTCGCCCGCCAGATCGCCGGCACCGAGGCTATCGAACTTTTCCGCTCGGACGAGTACGGCGCCCGCATTGTCTATGCCGAGCAGACCGGCTCCCCGCTCCGTATCAACGGCAACGTGACCAATGACGGCCTAATAGCGAACCTGCCTGACGGGGCCTGCGTCGAAGTCCCGTGCCTGGTGGACCGGGCCGGGGTCCACCCCTGCGTCGTCGGAGCTCTCCCGCCCCAGCTCGCGGCCCTGAACCGGAGCAACATCGCTGTACAGGAACTCGTCGTCAAGGGGCACGTGGAACGAGACAGGGAGGTAGTCCGCCAGGCCATGGCCCTCGACCCGCTCACTGCGGCCGTCTGTTCGCTCGACGAGATATGGCAGTTGACCGATGACATGTTCACGGCCAACGAACGCTGGTTGCCACAGTTCAATTAGTCATGTAGCGGAGGGTTTCCTTTAGACGCCGGCCAGTCAACAACTATGGACGAACGCCGAGAAATAGGCCGGGAGCTCGTCATATGACACGCCAACATATAAGTAACCAAGGTGTTTCTGCCTGAGCGTGAGGCATGCTGTGGCGGGTTGTGGCAAGGCCGCGGTATCGGTAGCGCTATGGACCAAAGCGGCAAAGTTGGACGCGGGGTACCGTCGCTCCCAGCCAGCTGGCGTCCAAGCCGTCAATGGATCCTGGCCGGCAACATTGTACGAACCTTCAAAGGTGACTATGAGGTTGGCATCCAGCACGCGCGCCGCGTCGAACATCCATCCTGCGACTGGGTTAGTGCCAAAGTTGAAGACCACCTCGGCAGCCATCCCTTTTGTGCGGTGCACATACCCAGCGAGACTGCGGTAAAAATATCGGTTGCTGGTGCCCGTGCCGGGAACTACGTCTGACACCCCGTCGAAGAAGATGCCGTCGACGTGGCCGGGGTACATGGCATACCACGCCCGGACTTGGGCTTCGATAGAGGCGAGATCGCTTGGGCCGCCTCTGCCGTAATCAGTCCAAACATAGCCGAGGACCTGCGCCCGTCCATAAGCGGCACACCCGTCGATGATCTTCTCCCATGCGGGCACAGGCGCCAGCCCAGGGCCTTGTTGCACGTTGGCCACAACGAGAGACTTGTGACTGGCGTCGCTAACCTTGGAGCACGCCGCTACCCACTGGGGGGCGCTGTCAGTGTACAGCGGGACCAGTTGGTCCGGTCCCGCTGGTCGGCCGCCCCATAGCAACAATATTGGTATGCCCAACGCCAAAAGCAGTACGACTATGCCGAGCAAAGCCCACCGGTGCTCGGGAACTTTCGCCACCTTATCGTCTCTCATCTCGTCTGAGGTGATGTCAGCCTACCGCGGCGGCGCCACATAAATGGGGTACTCGGGCCCGGGCTGCGAGATCGGGGTGCGAGTGCCGATGCTCGGCGTCGGCGACTCCAACGGCTCAGGCGAGGGCAACCCGCCGTTCTTTTTCCCGCAGTGCGATCGCATAGAGGACCATGACCCACGCTCAAGCGTCACCTTCGTGTTCACGTCGTGCTCCGGGGCGCGCACCGACCTGTACTTCGGGCCGCTGATGAGATTCTGCGTGGAGCAGTACCAGACTCAGCAGTTCTAGAGCTCGCGCAAGACGGTGGCAAGGGGCTCGAGTACTCCGGGGTCCAGGGGCGGTCGGAGGTAGACGATGCCCAGCTCGACGCCGGCATCGGCCAGTGCGGCGGCCTGGTCGGCGGTGGCCTTTGGGTCGCCGGCGAAAATGACGTGGCTGGAGAGGAGGATCTCCTTCGGGTCGCGGCCGAGGTCCTCGCAGTGCTGATGCAGGATGTCGCGCTTGCGGGCGAACTCCTCCGGCGTGCGCCCCAGGAAGTTCCAGT
>JBEKNX010000161.1:0-9480 GCA_049522375.1 Acidimicrobiales bacterium
GCGGGCGGACAGCTCGGCCCCGGTGACGCCGGTGCTGTCCGAGATCAGCAAGAGGTAAACGAGCACGCCTCCGCACGCCACCAGGCTGGCCAGCAGCCTGCGCTGCGTGCCGGCCTCGTGCCAGCGCCGGCGCAGGGCCTCGGTGCCCAGCCCGGCCAGGACGGCGATGCAAAAAGCGAGCATCGGGAGCATGCGCTGGGTGGCGATGTCGCCGCCCCCCAGGGTCGTGAACAGGCGTTGGGTCGGGGCGCCGTAGATGATCACCAGGCACAGGGCGCCCGTCCCCCCCAAGGCCACGACCATGGGCCGGCGCCAGGCGACGAGCAATGCGAACAGGGCCAGGACGAGGGCGATGATCCCCACGTACGCCGTCGCCTCGTAGTAATTGGCCGGCCCGGTCCAGGTGCTGCCGGTCGTCGGCAAGCCGTCGTAGCCCTGAGCGAACAGCAAGGCCAGACCGCGTAGAGCCAGCCCACCGGTGGCGTTCTGGGTAAAGCGCGCCGACTGGCGCAGTACCGCCAGGCCCGGGAGCCACAAGGGAGCTGACAGCGCCGCGCCGCCGGCGAGACCGCCCACGGAGCGGGCGACGGCGCCCGGGCGCAGCTGGCGCCGGCGCGCCGCCAGGGCCCCGCCGATGAGCACCAGCGCGCCCAGGGCGATCGAGGCCAGCACGAGCGTTTCCGGGAAGCCGCCGTACATGGCGAACGCGCCGGACAGCGCCAGGACGACCACGCCGGTCATCTGCCACCGCCCCGGCCGCCAGCACATAAGGGCCCCGGCCACCAGCCACCCGGCCCAGACGAGCGGCCCGGTGACGGCCCAACCGGCCCAGCCGGTTAGCGAACCGGAGAGCATGAACGTTGTGCCCGCCATGGCGGCGCCTAGGGCCCGCGCCCCGGCCACCCTGGTAGCCACGTAGGCGCCGGTGCCGGCGATAACGAGCTTGACGGCGACCACCACGAGGTAGGAGGCGGAAAGGGGGAAAAGGTAGCCGATGAGCGCCGGCAGCGAGAACGGCGCCGACTCGAAGTTGAGCATGAGCGGCATGCCGTCGCCCGAGAAGTCGTTCCACAAGGGCCACTGGCCGTGGTGCACGGCCAGCCAGTCGAGCCGGTACCAGGCCACCGACTGGGTGATGATGTCCCCGTTCAGGTGGTTGTGGAAGACGAGGTTGGGCACGTAGGTGAGATAGGAGAGCTGGGCGCCGATTTGGGCGGGGCCGAAAGACAGGCCGTCCTTCAGCGCCGGCGCCAGGTAGAAGCCCACACAGGCGACGATCCAGGCCACGCCCGCGACGTCGCCTCGCCTAGGCCCCTTGACCGACCGCACCCGAGCGGCCAGCCTCACCACAGAGCCGATCTCACCACAGAGCCGATCTCACCACAGAGAACGTAGCGGTCGCTGCGCCGCGTCGCCGGGCCGGCAGGTGGAGCTCGTATCACCCCCGGGAGCCGGTGCCACGTGGGCCGGTGTGCTCGTCCCGGGGCACCCCCGATAGTCTCGACCGGTCATGTTGCTCACCCTGATCGTCGTCGCCTGTGCCGCGTTTGTCGTGCTCGCCGGCTTCGGCGGTTATGCCGTTGTCTCCCACCGGCGGGAGCGACGGGCCCTGCCGGGAGGGCGGCGCTCGGCCCCGCCTGCCCTGCGACCGGCCCCGGAGCGCCCGCCCGCCCGCCCTGGACCGGCCCGCCGGGGACCGTCGGGAAAACCGGCCGCGCCCGGGCCGGTGACGCCGGAGGCACCGCCCGCGGACCTGCCGGAGGAAGACGGGGGAGCGGTAGGGACGCTGGCCCCGGTCCCGGTACCGCCGGCCGAGCCCGAGGTGCTGGAAAAGCCGCGTTTCCGGGACCGGTTAGGCAAGGCCCGGTCGCTGCTGGCCAGCCAGCTGGCCGGTTTACGGGGCCGGAGCAAGCTCGACCAGGAGGCCTGGGACGAGCTGGAAGAGGCGCTCGTCCTGGCCGACGTCGGTATCCTCACCACCGAGTCGCTCCTCCAGGGCCTCAAGCAAAGGGCCCGGGCCGAGGGCCTGAGCGAGCCCGAACACGTGGTCTCGGCCCTGAGGCAGGAGCTGGTGGCTCGCCTGGAGGGCGACCGGCAACTGCGTCGGGCCGGTCCTGACCTGACCACCGTCTGGCTCTTCGTGGGCGTGAACGGCGTGGGCAAGACCACCACCATCGGCAAGGTGGCGATGCGCGAGACAGAAGAAGGCCGCCGCGTGGTCGTGGCCGCCGGCGACACGTTCCGGGCCGCGGCGGCCGACCAGCTGCAGATATGGGCGGAGCGCGTCGGCGCCGGTTTCGTACGCGGCAGCGAGGGCGGGGACCCCGGCGCCGTCGTTTTCGATGCCGTCCAGCACGCCGCCGCCCGGGGCGTCCCTCTCGTGCTGGCCGACACGGCGGGCCGCCTGCACACCAAGGTCAACTTGATGGAAGAGCTGAAAAAGGTGCGCCGAGTGGCCGACCGCCCGCCCGGCTCGGTGACCGAGGTCCTGCTGGTGATAGACGCCACCACCGGCCAGAACGGCCTGGTGCAGGCTCGCCAGTTCACCGAGGCCGTGGGCGTCACGGGCATAGTGCTCACCAAGCTCGACGGCACCGCCAAGGGCGGCATCGCCGTGGCCATCACCAGCGAGCTCGGCGTCCCCATCAAGCTCGTCGGCCTGGGTGAAGGGCCCGAGGACCTGGTGGCCTTCGATGCTCAAGAGTTCGTGGACGCGCTCTTGCCCAACGATTGACCCGGGGCGGGCGGGTGGCCCCTAGCGTCTGCGGCTGAGCTTCTTGAACCAGATGTGCTGGTAGCTGCGGCTCATAGGGTGCAACAGCAGGGCGAGCAGGACCGCGGCGAAGACCAGGTTGATGACGATGCTGATCGACGAGGGGGCGCTGCGGAACAGGTCCAACAGCCACAGGACGTCGAGCCCGGCGACTACCACTCCTCCCCGGTACCCGGCCTTTTTCTCATTGGCGATCCCCAGGCCGGCGAAGATGGCGGCGATGGCGAACAGGCCCAGGAAACCGGCGCCCAACAGCACGTCGAGCAGCCAGAACGCCGCGTTTATGTACAGCAGGATGGTGGCCATGTAAAGCGTCTGAGGCTGGCTCTGGTCGATCCATCGGGTGTTGGCCATTGACTTCAGTGTGCCACTCTCAGGGCGCCGGCAGCCGCCGGGGGTCTCAGGGAGCCGGCAGCCGCCGGAGGTTGCCCCGCGGCCAGCTGGCCGCAGGCGGCGTCGATGTCGGTGCCCCGGTTGGCCCGGACGGTGGCATTGACCCCCCGGCGGGCCAGCTCGTCCCGGAACGATGCCGCTCCGGTAGCGGCCGTACCCCGGCCGGCGTAGCCCGGGGTGGGGTTGAGGGGGATCAGGTTGACGTGGGCCCGCAACGGCAGCGCCAGTTCGGCGAGCTCGGCCGCGTCCCGCTCCGTGTCGTTGACGCCGGCGATGAGCGCCCATTCGAAGGACAGCCTCCGGTTCTTGGCCGCCAGGTACTCGGCGCACGCACCCATCAGGACCGAAAGGGGGTAACGGCGGTTGAGGGGGACGATCCGGTTGCGCAGCTCGTCGCGCGCCGCGTGCAGCGAGACGGCCAGGTTGACCGGCAGGGCCTCCTGGGCCAACCGCCGGATCCCGGGCACCACGCCCACGGTCGAGACGGTGATGTGGCGGGCGGAAATGCCGAGGTTGGCGTGGATGCGTTCGACGGCCGCCCACGTCCGGTCGTAGTTGGCCAACGGCTCGCCCATGCCCATGAAGACCACGTTGCCCAGGCGCCGGGGGAGGGCCTCCCGTCTGGCCACGGCCACCTGTTCGACGATCTCGCCGGCCGACAGGTGGCGGGCAAAGCCGGCCTGGCCGGTGGCGCAGAAGCTGCACCCCATGGCGCAGCCCGCCTGGCTGGAGATGCAGACCGTGGCCCGGTCGGGGTAGAGCATGAGGACCGTTTCCACCCGGGCGCCGTCGGCCAGCCGCCACAGCCACTTGGTGGTCCGGTGGTCCGAAGAGGTCCACCGGGAGACCTCCTCGAGAGCGGGGACCAAAAGGGCCCTGAGCCGCTCACGCAAGCTTCTCGGCAGGTCGGTCATGTCCTGGGGCAGGTCACCCCTTTCCCAGATGCCGCGCCAGACCTGCTCGGTGCGAAAACGAGGCTCCCCGGCCAACAGGCCGGCCAACTGTTCACGGCTCACGTCGAAGGCACCCGGCACGATGTCAAGCGTAGAGGGGCGACCTGAACGCCAGTTGAGATGTTGGCCAAGACTTAAGGTTGTGCCTGCCCGCCAACTAAAGTAAGTGGACGATGAAAATAATGATCCTAGGTGGGGACGGTTTTTGCGGTTGGCCGACCTCGCTTCACCTATCAGCGAACGGTCACGACATCCTGATCGTCGACAACCTTTCGCGCCGGTCCATTGATATCGAGCTCGAAGTCGAGTCTCTCACTCCCATCCGGTTCATCGGTGAGCGGTTGCGGGCCTGGAAAGCCGTTTCCGGCAAAGAGATCGGGTTCGTGAACATGGACCTGGCCCTCCAGTACAGCCGCTTGGTGAGCCTGTTGCAGGAGTTCGAGCCGGACGCCATCGTGCACTTCGCCGAGCAGCGGGCGGCGCCGTACTCGATGCGCTCGCCGAGGGCCAAGCGCTACACCGTGGACAACAACGTGCGCGGCACCCACAACCTGTTGTGCGCGCTGGTCGACTCCGGGGTCGACGCTGCCGTTGTGCACCTGGGGACCATGGGCGTTTACGGGTACGGCTGGTCGGGCTCGGCTCCCATACCCGAGGGCTACCTGGCCGTGAAGGTGCCGACCCCCGACGGCGAACTGGTGCGGGAGATCCTGCACCCGGCCAACCCCGGTTCCGTCTACCACATGACCAAGACGCTGGACCAGCTGCTCTTCGCCTTTTATGCCAAGAACGACGGGGTACGCATCACCGACCTCCACCAGGGCATCGTGTGGGGGACCCAGACGGACCAGACCTCGCTGGACGACCGTCTCGTAAACCGCTTCGACTACGACGGCGACTACGGCACCGTCCTCAACCGGTTCTTGATGCAGGCCGCCATCGGCCACCCCCTGACGGTGCACGGTACGGGCGGCCAGACGAGGGCGTTCATCCATATCCGCGACACCGTGAGGTGTATCGAGATCGCCGTCAACAACCCGCCTGCGGCCGGTGAGCGCGTATCGGTGTTCAACCAGACGACCGAGGTCCACAAAGTTCGCGACCTGGCGGCGCTGGTGTCCAGGTTGACCGGCGCGGCCGTGGTGATGCTGCCCAACCCCCGCCAGGAGGCGGCGGAGAACGACCTCGTGGTCCGCAACGACCGGTTCCTCGCCTTGGGCCTGAGCCCGACGACCCTGTCCGAAGGTCTGCTCGAAGAGGTCCGCCTCATCGCCAGCAAGTACCCCGACCGGGTCGACCCGTCCAAGATCGTGGCCCGTTCGGTGTGGCGTAAGGGCATGGCCGTGTCACCCGACCTCCAGGTCGTCCCCCTGGGCAGTGTTGCCGACGACGCCCCTGGTGTCGTCGATGTGGCCGGTACCTGAGCCCTTGGCGGGCACGTCCCCGGTGTACGCCCGGTCGATGTGGTTGACCGCAAAGCCCAGCCCGACGTAGAGCTTGAGGGCGGGGACGTTGGTCGCGTCCACGTACAACATGGCCTCGGGCAGCCCCCTCGACGAGAGGTAGTCGAGCCCCGCCAGAGTGAGCTGGCGACCGAGCCCGTGGCCGGAAAAACCGGGATCCACCGCCACCACGTAGATCTCTCCCAAAGACGAGGCCTCGGCCAGGTGGACCTTGGTCCAGCAGAAACCGGCCAGTCGCCCCTCACGGTAGTGGAGCAAGAAGCCGTCCGGGTCGAACCAGGGCTGCGCCTGGCGTGCCTTCAGGGTCTCCTCGGTCCAGCCGCCCTGTTCGGGGTGGCGACGGAACGCCCGGTTGTTGACCTCGAGCCAGGCCTGCTCGTCCTGACCGGGCCGGAACGGGCGGGTCAGGATGGAGGCGTGCTCGTCCGCCGGGAGCGGCCGGCGCATCTGGTAGAGGGCGCGCCCAGGGGACAGGCCGACGGCCTTGGCCATCCTTTCGTGGTACGGGGCCGGCTGGCTCACCCAGAGGTGCAGGTGACCGCCGCCCTCGGAGGCTATTAGGTCGATGGCGCCGTTGACGAGGTCTCCAGCCACCGTATTGCCCGGGGTCCGGTGGTGGGGGTCGACGACGAACTCCAGCGCCCAGCTGCGGTGGCCGGCGCCTCCGTTCTCCCCCAGGCTCACCTGGGCGTAGCCCACCGGGTGGGGATGGTCGGGCTCCCACGCCACCAGGCCGGCGAACCCGTCGCGCCCCCCCTGAACCAGGTCCAACCACGCGTGCTCGCCGAGGGCGGGATGAGCGTCGGCCTCACTGGCGGCGTCCAGCAGCTCGGTGACCGCAGCCAGGTCGTCGTCGTCGAAGACGCGCTTTACGAGTATCTGGTGCACCTCATCGAAGTTACACAGGGTGTGTCGCTATTCCTAGCTCCACACCGGCTCCCCTTGACCGCCGGCCGGGTGCACCCCAATCAGGCGGTGTGGCTAACCTCCCTAGCAGTGGCGAAGGGGACCTGCGGGCATGGATGAGGCGCGGCCGACGGCCCGTCCCCGGACGCCCGCGGGCCGGGCCCGGCTGGCCGCCGCCCGGCTGGCGCAGGAGTACCCAGGCAGCGCCCCCGAACTTTGCGAGCTGGATTTCTCGACCCCCTGGCAACTGTTGGTGGCGACGGTGCTCTCGGCCCAGACGACCGACGAACGCGTGAACTCGGTGACGCCCTCGTTGTTCCTCCAGTACCCCGCGCCCGAGGACCTGGCCGTAGCCGACCCGGTGAGCGTCGAGGCCGTGGTGCGGCCGACCGGCTTTTTCCGGGTGAAGGCCAGGAACATCATCGGCCTGGCCCGGGCCCTGTGCGAGCGTTTCGACTGCCAGGTGCCCACCCGCATAGAGGACCTGGTGACGTTGCCCGGCGTGGGGCGCAAGACCGCCAATGTCGTACGCAGCGTGGCTTTCGGTTTGCCCGGCTTACCCGTCGACACCCATGTGGGGCGCTTGAGCCGGTTGCTGGCCCTCACCACCCACACGGGCCCCGAGAAGGTCGAGGCGGACCTGTGCGCGGTGTTGCCCAGCCGGGAGTGGGGGGCCCTGAGCTTGCGCATGATCCTTCATGGCCGGCGGGTGTGCGTGGCCCGCCGGCCCCGGTGCACCGAATGCGTGCTGGCAGATTTCTGCCCCTCGGCGGCGGTTCCGCTGCGGCCGCCGGGCCGGGCGACGTCTCGCTGATCCGTTGTGCCGCGAGGAGGCTGACCTCAGCGCGAGGGACCTCAGCGCCGGGGAGCGGCCACCAACCGGTCCAGGCGCCGGTTGGCCGCGCCCAGGGTGCGCTCGACTTCGAGCAGGTCCGACCCGTACCGCTCTTCGTCGGCAGGGGACAGCTCGGCCAGGATGCGGGTGACCCGCCGGGTCAGCTCTTCGAGGGTGCTCGACAGGGCGGTAAGTTCGGCGCCGACGCTCATAGTGCCCAGCTTGGCAGGTGCCTCCCGGGTAGCGGCCCCGGTCCGAGAGGTGCGATCCCGGAAGGGGGCCGGTACCCGCCCTGGCTAGCATCGTGGCTATGGCCTTGCTGAGCGGTGCCGACTTGCGCGGTGTGCCTAGCGATCTGGGCCCCCGGCTGCGGTCCGGGGGACCGCAGTGAGCCCGCCGGCCGGCCTGGCCCGCCCCCTGCCCCCGCCCCGCGCCGACCTCGGCCTGCGCCCGGGCTACCACTCGCCCCAGGTGCCCGTGGAGGTCCGGCTCAACACCAACGAATCGCCTTACCCGCCTCCGTCTGAATGGCTGGAGGCCCTCCTGGCCGAGGCGGGCCACATCGCCTTCAACCGTTACCCGGACCGGTCCGCCCGGGCGCTGCGGGAGGCGCTCGGCCAATTGCACGGTGTGCGCCCCGAACAGGTCTTTGCCGCCAACGGTTCGAACGAGGTCTTGCAGTCCGTGTGCCTCGCCTACGGCGGGCCCGGGCGCAAGGCGGTCATGTTCGAGCCCACCTACGCCCTGCACGCCCACATCGCCCATCTCACGGGGACCGAACTGGTACAGGGCCGCCGGCGGCCAGACTTCACCCTCGACGTCAGCGCCGCTGTCGAACTGGTGGAAAAGCAAGGCCCTTCCATAGTTTTCCTGTGTTCGCCCAACAACCCGACCGGGCTGGCCGAGGACGCTCCCACTGTCTGCTCGGTCGTGGCCGCCACGAACGGTTTGGTGGTGGTGGACGAGGCGTACGGCCAGTTCGCCTCGTGGTCGGCGCTGGGACTGGTGGCCGAGGACGTCCCCCTGGTAGTGGTGCGCACCTACTCCAAGACGTGGTCGATGGCCGGGTTGCGCCTCGGCTACCTGATCGGCCCGTCCGAGGTCGTCCAGGCCCTGGAACGCGTCGCCCTGCCTTACCACCTGGACGCGGTCAAGCAGGCGGCGGGCCGCTTGGCATTGCAGTTCTCGTCCCAAATGGAGCACCGGGTGGCCTCCGTGGTGGCCGAGCGTCAGCGCCTGGTAGCCGCCCTTTGCGCCCTGCCTGTGCAGGTCTGGCCCTCGCAGGCCAATTTCGTCCTGTGGCGGCCCCGGGAGCGCGCCGGTCAGGAGGTTTGGCAGGGCCTGGTGGCGCGTTCGGTCCTGGTCCGCGACACCTCGACCTGGCCGGGACTGGAAGGCTGCCTGCGCACGACCGTGGGCACCCGGGACGAAAACGACCGGTTCCTCTCTGCCCTGGCCGAGGTGCTGGCATGACCGGGCGGGAGGTCCACAAAGATCGCACCACCAAAGAGACATCTATTTCCGTGCGGCTGGCGGTGGACGGCACCGGCCAGGTGACGGTGGCGACGGGGCTGCCGTTTTTCGACCACATGGTCTCCCAGCTCGGCCGCCACAGCGGGTTCGACCTGGACCTGGCGGCGCGCGGCGATCTCGCCGTGGACGCCCATCACACGGTGGAGGACGTGGGCATCGTGCTGGGCGAAGCCCTCCACGAGGCGCTCGGCGACAAAGCGGGGGTGCGCCGGTTTGCCTCCATAGCTGTGCCGCTGGACGAGGCCCTCATCGAGGTTGCCCTCGACCTGTCGGGCCGCCCGTTCCTCCTGTACGCGGTCGACCCGGGGGCCGGCGGCGAGGCGTACCCGCTCGGTGACCCGCCTTTCGACCCGCAGCTGGCCGAGGAGTTCTGGCGTGCTTTTTGTACTTCCGCCGCCATAACCCTGCACATGACCATGCGCCGCGGGCGCAACACCCACCACATCCTGGAGGCGTCCTTCAAGGCCGTGGCCCGGGCCCTGCGAGACGCCGTGCGGGTCGAAGGCGGCGGCGTGCCCTCGACGAAAGGGGCGCTGGGCTGAGGTGGGCCCGTTCATCGCCGTTGTCGACTACGGAATAGGCAATTTACGTTCGGCGGAAAAGGGCTTCGGCAAGGTCGGGGCC
>JBEKNX010000162.1:0-9403 GCA_049522375.1 Acidimicrobiales bacterium
AACTACTACCAGCAGGTCCAGATCACGAACCTCAACCCCATGGTCCGCCAGAACCAGCAGATGAACTCGCAGATGCAGCTCATGCGTTTCTTCCCCCTCCTCTTCGGGGTGATCTGCATCCGCCTCCCCTCTGGCTTGATCCTTTACTACGCCGTTTCCGCTTTGTTCCGCGTGGGGCAGCAGTGGATGATGTACCGCTACGACCCCAAGGTGAAGGCTCTGGTGGCCCGGGACGACAGGGACATTGACGTAGTGGAGGCCCACCTGGAAGAGATCGAGCAGAAGGCGCCCCGACAAGCGCCTCCCAAGCCGTCTCCGCCTAGGCGACCGCCTCCTCCCAGACAACTCCCCACTGGGGCCGGAGCGCGCAATGGCAAAGTGACCGGCCAACAAGTCGGCCGCAACCTGGGCGTCAACGCAAACCAACGCGCCCGTAACCGTAAACGCAAGGGCCGATAAACAAATGGAATGGGTAGAGACAACTGGTCGTACGGTAGAAGAGGCCAAGAAGTCGGCGCTCGAACAGTTGGGTGTAGCCGAAAGCGAGGCCGAGTTCGAGATCATCTCCGAACCCAAGATCGGGCTATTCGGTCGGCTGAAAGAAGAAGCACGGGTCCGGGCGCGTATCCAGCCTCGGTACCCACGTCCCAAAGGGGACAGGAGAGACCGGAGACGCAGTCGTCCGCATGCCCCCCACGAAGCGGCGCCCAGGGCGACCGGAGGCGAGGCGGAGGACACTTCGATGGACCTCGACCAGCAAGGTGCGGCTCCGGGTATACGGGCCCCCGGTGAGACCCGCGAAGGCGCCCCGGGACGAACAGACCGCGGTGGCCAGGCCGCTCGGCGCCGGAGACCGCGGCCGTCGAAGCCGGCCGGCGACAGCGCGCCGCAGGAAGGCACTAGTTTCGACCACGTGACAACCGCTTCGATCGAAGAACAAGTGCGGCTGGCCGAGGGTTTCCTTCAAGGCCTCCTGTCTGAACTGGGTGCCCACGCCACCATCACGAGCAATGAACTGTCCGATGAGGTAGTAGAGCTGCGCATCGAAGGGGAAGGCCTTGGGACCTTGATAGGTCCCAAAGGGGCGACACTGCTCGCCCTCCAAGAACTGACCCGCACCGTGCTCCAACGCCAGGCTTCGCCGAAAGATTGGCGCCTTGTCATCGATATCAACGGCTACCGGAGACGAAGGCAGGAGGCTCTGGCCCGGTTCGCCCAACAGGTGGCGGCCGAAGTCAAGGCCACCAACGTCAAGCGAGCCCTGGAGCCGATGCCTCCTTCTGACAGGAAAGTCGTCCACGATGCGGTAAACGCGGTGCAGGGCGTAGGGACGATCTCCGAAGGCGAGGAGCCGTACCGGCGTGTGGTTCTCGTCCCGACCAGCGCCGAGACGTCGTCAGATGCGCTTGCCACACCAGGGCCGGCCGACGCAGCGATGGTTGGAGAAGAAACTCCCAGTTCCTAGGGCTTCCGTCCGCGGCAAGCGGTTTGCCCCTCCACCGAGCCGGGCGACCTCATGACTGAGTTTGCCCCGCAACCCCCCTGGTCGGCCGTGCTCGAAGAGTTGCTCTCCGAAGCTCGCGACCTTGGCTTTCTCGGCCCCGGCCCCGTCGCCGCCCAGATTGACCGGAGCCTGGCCTTCGCCAGAATGGTCACCGCGGTCCCGCAATTTGCTATCGACTTGGGGAGCGGCGGGGGGCTCCCGGGGCTCGTGCTGGCACTTGAGTGGTCGAGCACCCGCTGGACTTTCATCGAAAGCAACCAGAGAAAGGCGGCGTGGCTGGAGAGAGCCGTGGCAAGGTCAGGCACCACAAAGCGTGTGGAGGTCTCATGCGAGCGGGCTGAGAACCTTGCCCGCAGCAACTTACGAGCAAGTTCTGACCTGGTGACAGCGCGCAGCTTCGCTGCACCAGCTCCTACAGCCGAATGTGCCGCACCGTTCCTCAAGCTTGGCGCGCCGCTCCTAGTCGCCGAGCCCCCTGATCGTCCACCCTCGCGTTGGCCGGAGGAAGGCCTAGCGAAGCTCGGTTTGGTTCTGGAGAAGACACAGGTCGTCGACACTGTTGCCGGCCCTGTGTCGCTGAGCCGCTTGGTGGCGGCTTCGTCGTGCCCACCGCTCTATCCCCGCCGCGTGGGCGTCCCGCAGAAACGCCCACTGTTTTAGCCATGCTTCAGAAGGTGTTCCACGTGAAACATCAACCGTTGGCCGACGTGGCATGGTTGCAGTCCAGGGCCAGCAGGCGTAACAGTGCTTGCCGTGGTCGTCGTGGCGAGACAGGATGGTGACGCAATGAAACACCCCGAGCGAAGAGGCGGCCACGAGCCCTCTACCTCAAGTCTAGAAAGTCCGGGCGATGGCACCACGACGCCGCACCGGCAACCCAGGGGCAACGTTGAACGGGAAGAGCATGGGCCTGGCCTGGCCGTCGATGTCAACAGGGCGGCCGAGGGCTCCGCGCCGCCCGCTACTGCTCCTCCCGGCAAACCTCCTTTACCCCGCGTCCTTGCCGTAGCCAACCAGAAGGGGGGCGTGGGTAAGACCACGACTACCGTCAACCTCGGCGCTGCCCTGGCTGAGATGGGCTATCGGGCCCTGGTGGTGGACCTGGACCCGCAAGGGAACGCCACGACCGGGCTCGGTGTCAACGCTCGTAACCTCGACACCTCCATCTACGACGTCATCTTGCATGACGTCCCTATCGAGGACTGCATTGAGCCGACCAACCTGCGCAACCTGTTCCTGGTACCCGCGACAATCGACCTGGCCGGAGCCGAGATCGAGCTCGTCCCTACCTTCAGCCGCGAGCTCCGGCTCAAAAGAGCAATCGCCCCCGTGCTCGACGAGTTCGATTTCGTCCTCATCGATTGCCCGCCATCCCTGGGCCTGCTGACGGTAAACGCCCTGGCGGCGGCCAACGAAGTGGTCGTCCCGATCCAATGCGAGTACTACGCCCTGGAGGGCCTCGGGCAATTGCTCAGCAACATCGAACGGGTGCGAGCCAACCTCAACCCGGGGCTAAGCGTCACCACCATCATCATGACCATGTTCGACGCCCGGACGAGGCTGGGCGAACAAGTCGTCGACGAGGTTAGGAGGCACTTCGGGGACAGAGTCTGCCGAAGTGTGGTGCCGCGCACAGTGCGGTTGTCGGAGGCACCCTCGTACGGTCAACCGATCATCGTCTTCGACCCGACCTGTAGGGGCGCAACGGCATACCGCGAACTAGCCAAGGAGGTAAGCGGTGGTGCGCCGCAGCGGGTTGGGTAGGGGGCTCGGTGCCCTGATCCCGACGGAAGTGCTCAAAGACAGAGGGGCGCTGGCGGAGCTGTCGATCACCGCCGTGCGGCCTAACCCTCGCCAACCTCGGGCTCATTTCGACGAAGAGGCCCTGGCGGCCTTGACGGCCTCGGTCCGGGAAGTCGGGATCCTCCAGCCCATCCTTGTCCGGCGCATTTCGGACGACCACTATGAGCTCATCGCCGGCGAAAGGCGGTGGCGCGCCGCTCGCCGCGCTGGGCTTGCCACGGTGCCCGCCATTGTCCGCATCGCCTCGGACAGCGAAAGCCTGGAACAAGCGCTTATCGAGAACCTGAACCGCGAGGAGCTGAACCCTCTCGAGGAGGCGGCCGGCTACCAGCAGCTCATCGAGGACTTCGACCTTACGCACGAGCAACTCTCCACCCGAGTGGGCAAGAGCCGTGTGGCCATTACCAATGCCCTCAGGCTTTTCCAACTACCACCCTCCGTACAGCGCCTCGTTGCCGAAGGCCGCCTGAGCGCGGGCCACGCCCGGGCGCTGCTCGGCACCCCGGACCGGGCCTTCCTGGAATCTTTGGCCCGCAGGGCCGCCAACGAACAGTTGTCCGTGCGCGAAGTAGAAGAAGCGGTCCGGCAGCGCAACCAGATGAAACTTCCCGACAGCGATGTCAGCTCAGGCAAACCACCGGGCCGGCTTCGTCCTCCCGGGATCCTCGAGCTGGAAGAGCTCCTAGCTGACCACTTGAACACCAAGGTAAGGGTCGACATGGGCGCCAACCGGGGGAAGGTGGTCATCGAGTTCGCCACTCTCGAGGACCTGGAGCGCATCTATAAAGCGATGACGGAGCACGATGCCCTCACTTGAGACCGAGACCGGGGTCAGGCGTTTACCTGCACTTTAGGATCGGTCACCTCGACCTCATCCACAACTGTGCACAGACTTGTGGATTCCCTAACATTGACCGTGAAAGCAGCCTGACGGCAGCGAAGGGCCCGGTGGCGCGAGCCCCTCCGGAGAGCGCCCTGCCACCGGTAGCACGGCGGGAACGATGGTCTAGAGGTAGCGGTTCAGCTCTTGGAGAAGCTGAGCCTTGCCTTTGGCGCCGACCAGGCGCAACTGGGGCTCTCCGTCCTTGAAGAGGATCAACGTCGGGATGCTCATGACGTCAAAACGCCGCACCGTTTCGAGGTTGTCGTCAGCATTGACCTTGCCGACCCGCAGCCGGCCCTGGTTCTCGCGGGCGATCTCTTCGAGAACGGGCTCGATCAACTTGCAGGGCCCGCACCATTCCGCCCAGAAATCGACGAGAAGAGGCTCGGTGGCCGATCCAACTTCTTCGTCAAAGGTGGCGTCTGTAAGTGAGGTGGTCAAAGCTGACATGTGGTGGCCCTTCTACCCTTTCTTGGCTCTGAGAGAACACCCCCGCTGAGGGGTTTCCCAGGATGCCCTTCTAACAACCTGCTCAAGCCTTCGCTAATTCCTTTTACGGGCAATGAGCCGGACGTCAGCGCTCTTCCAACCAACGCTCGAGGTCAATGGCTGCCATGCAGCCGCTGCCGGCAGCCGTAACCGCCTGGCGGTACCGGCGATCGGAAAGATCTCCCGCCGCGAACACACCCTCCACACTCGTGGCCGTCGTCCCGGCCTGGGTCAAGACGTAGCCTTCAGAGTCCAGTAGGACCTGGTCCCGCAAGAGGTCGGTGTTGGGGGCATGCCCGATCGCGATGAACACGCCGGTCACCGGCAGCACCTTCTCGCTCCCGGTCTGGACGTCGCGGAGCCTCAGTCCGTCGACCTTTAGTTCACCCAGGACTTCGCTCACGACAGAATGCCAGGCAAACTTGATCTTCGGATTGGCAAAGGCCCGGTCCTGCATGATCTTCGACGCCCGCAGCTCTCCCCGGCGGTGGACGACGGTGACGGACTCTGCGAACCGGCTCAGGAACAGGGCTTCTTCCAGAGCGGAGTCTCCCCCGCCGATCACAGCTATGTGCTGGCCCCGGAAAAAGAAACCGTCACAGGTGGCGCAGGTCGAGACGCCATGTCCCAACAGTTCTCGCTCCTTCGGCAAACCGAGCATGAGCGAGCGCGCACCCATGGCTACTATGACCGCCTTCGCTCCCACCTCCAACTCCTCACCACTTGAGGGATCCCGGTACCAAATGGTGTGCGGGCCGCCTTTCTGCAGCTTCGCCCTGGTGGCTTTGGCGGCAACCAGTTGAGCGCCGAACCGCTCCGCCTGTGCCTTTATCTGAGCCATGAGCACTGGGCCGAGCACGCCTTCGGGAAAGCCGGGGTAGTTCTCCACTTCCGTGGTGAGCATCAACTGGCCACCGGGCTGGTCACCCGTAGACGAAAGCTCGCCCTCGAGCACCAGCGGGGCAAGGTTGGCCCGGCCACAGTAAACGGCTGCTGTCAAGCCGGCCGGACCGGACCCGAGGATGACGACGTCCCTGCCGTCTCGCTTGGGTTCTTGCGCGGCCTCCACGCCCATCATCAACTCTGGACGGTCCCGGGGTATTCCAACCCGGGGCCCACTAACGCCCGCCGTATGCGCCTAAAGGTCACGTCTAAGGTCATCGCCGCGCCGTCCCCCGCCGCCCGAGCAGGGCCGCCCCGCCCAGGAAGAGAAGTCCGCCCAGCACCACGTAACCAAGCCAGACTCGCCGGCCCACCGGCTCTAGCGGGAGGTAAGCGTCCCACATTCGCACGAAGCCCAAGATTGCGAGCGCGAGCGCTGTGGCCAGGGCTATAGCCACCACCAGCCCGTACACGACGACCCGTAGCAGGGTCACCACTTTGAGCGTCGTCCGAGCTTTTACCTTGCCGACCAGCTCAACGATGTGCTCGCTGGCGGCGTCGGCCATATTGACCGCTTGAGGGCTCCGACCTGGCACGCCGGCGCTGTCACCCGGGACATTTCGGGCCGGTACGGGGACCTCGTCGCTTTCGGGCATGCCCGGCAGAATAGTCCCCACCGCGACTTAGGTCACTGAAAGCCTGCCCACGACAGCTTGGCGGGTCGGACCGGGATCGATCATCCAGAGCAGGACCCAACCGGCCCTCTTGTCGCCCAGAGGGAACACGGCGTCCCCATTTACGGACGCTTGGCGCGAAAGAGGCTGGCCCCACCCGCTGAGAGTGCCGGAGCCGGAGCTGGCGGTGAAGACTTCGGCGCTCCAACCGTCCATCGGAGTGCTCACCGTCAACCGGTGCAGTACATGCGACCCGTCGAGCTGGAGGACGAGGCCGAAACCGCCGGAGCCGCCGAAGTCGGCGCTCTTGTAAATATCGCTCGACCAATACTTGCCCGGGTTGTTGCCGATCATGTTGGGCAGTTCGCTCAGGTTGTCATTGGGCTCGTTACCGTCCTGAGTAAGCTCACGGACGGATACGACCGCTAGGGGCGGGAAGGAGCCCTGGCCGGACGGCGCCCCACCGCCACCGCCGGGCTGGCTGGTCCCCGGGGCCGCCCCCGGGACGTGCACGAGAGCCCCAACCACCGTCAGCCCCGCCACCAGGAGAACGGCAACGGCGATGCTTGTCAAGCGTCCCGGCCGGCGCCTGCGGCCGCCCGGCGGCTCGCCGGCCAGCTTATTCCTGTGGGCCCGGCCCGTTCCTGGGCCTCGATGTTCTCGCCGCCCAGCGCGGCGCGCCCGTGCGGCGCCGCCAGCCTGCTCCACGAGGGTTGCGCCGCCGGCGTGCTCCAGAATGGTCGACGCCCCCGACGCTCCGGCACCCAGGACGGCGGTCCCGCCCGCGCTGGCGGGCTCAGGAGGTCCGGCTCCGGGCCGGGAGGCGGCGCGGTCCAAGGGCAGCGGGCCGGTGTGCAGGTTGGCACCGGCCTCGTTCGGAGCTTCTGCCACCCCCAGGCTACGCCGCACCCGAGCCAGAGCGCTCCCGAGGACCAGGGCGGAGGGTACCCGGCGGGCGGGGTCCTTGGCCAGCAAAGCGCCCACGAGGTCCGTCAGCTCCGACGGCAAACCGGGGACCATTTCGCCTAGCGCAGGGACCGGTTGCTGGACCTGGGCCAAGGCCGTCGCCATGTCCGTGTTCTCTTGGAACGGCGGTCGACCAGCCAACATTTCGAACAGGACCACACCCAACGAATAGAGGTCGGCGCGGGGATCGGGCTCCTTGCCTTGCACCTGCTCGGGCGACAGGTACTTCGGCGTACCCAGGACTGTCCCGCTGGCCGTCAAGTCCCCTCCGGCCGTGGCGGTGGCTTTGGCGATACCGAAGTCCGCCACCTTGACGCGCACGACGTCAGAGCCCTCGTCCCGCAACAGGACGTTGGCGGGCTTGATGTCGCGGTGCACGAGGCCCTGGGCGTGGGCGTACGCCAATGCGTCCGCCACTTGGGCGGCGATCGCCGTTGCCAGTTGCGGGGACAGCGGCGCGGCGCGGCCGATCAAGTCTCGAAGCGTCTCACCGGGCACCAGCTCCATAACGATGAATGCCGTGCTCCGCTGATCAGGCCAAACGGTCTCGGGATGGGTGCGCTCGTCCCGGGGCCAGCCCGACAGGAGCGCGCCGGGATCAGTGCCGTTTTCGCCCAAGACCTCGACGCCGGCATCGAAGATGGCAACGATCCCGGGATGGACCAGGCGTGCCGCCGTAACGGCCTCTCGGCGAAAACGTTCCTGGAGATCGGGGTCCGCGGCCAAATGGGCCAGCAGCATCTTGATGGCGACCGGCCGGTTGAGGACTTCGTCGCGTCCTTCCCAGACCTCGGCCATCCCACCCTTAGCCAAGAGCCGGACAAGCCGGTACCGCCCGGCAAGGGCTCGCGGTAAACCGGGCGCAAGACCTGGCACGACCACCAAGGCTACTGCCTCACCCGGCTTCTCGGCCCTCAACCCCCCGCTCCCACACTGGTGCGGACTTCCACAGTCAAGGTTTCAAGAACGCTCTCGCACCCACGCCACGCCAATGGTGCCGGGGCCGGCGTGCGTGCCTATAACGGGACCGATCTCGCCCACCAGCCTTGGCTGGGTCGAAGGTACGTCGGCGACGAGCCCGAGGAAGTCGGCGAAGTCGGGGGCTTGCGCGTTGACAACGGCCAGGCGCTCCAAAGGACCGGCCGAGCGCACTTTCTGGGCCAGGTAGCTCAGCGATTTGGCCCGAGTGCGCTGTCTTGACTCCTGCTCGACGACACCCTCGCGCACTTCGATGACGGGCTTGATGGAAAGTAGGGTCCCCAAGGCGGCGGCGGCACCGCCGATCCTGCCCCCCCGGCGCAGGCTCTCGAGCGTGTCGATGACACCACAGACCGTCAGACGCTCACGGGTCGACTCTGCCACGGCCACCACCCGGTCAATGGCGGCACCGTCAGAGGCGGCCTCGGCCGCCGCCACGGCCATCAGGCCCTGGCCCATGGTCACGCTGAACGAGTCCAGGACGATCACGGGGGGCCTCTCGGCCATCGCCCGGGCCGCCTGGGAGGCGGCCTCGTTGGTGGCCGAGAGCTTCGAGGACAACGTCACGCAGACCACCCCCTCTGCTCCGTCGGCAAACAGGGCCTCGAACGCAGACTTGAAGGCTCCCGGGGACGGAGCAGAGGTCTCGGGCAGATCGGAGGAGGCGGCGCAGCGGTGCCAGAACTCCGCCACGCTGAGCTCCTGGCGGTCGACCAGTTCGTCAGCACCAAAGCGCACGTGGAGCGGCACGACGACGATGCCCAGCGCGTCCGCCATTTCTTGAGGGAGGTCGGAGGCACTGTCAGTCACTATGCGTACCCTCACGTCGCTCCTATCCTCGTGGTCCTATTTTAGACGGGCTGCTTATCGTACCAACGAACGATAGCGGGCAATCAGTCCGTTGAACTCCGAAATCCCTAAACCGCGGGCGCTCATTATAAACGTAGCCGCTCCGGCCGCGGCGACGATTACGACGCGCCCCGCGGACAACGCCAGCGTGCCCGGAGCCGGGACCAGGTCCAAAAGGACCGCCACCACGCCTGCCATTACCAGCGTGGCCGCGCTTACCCGCACAAGCCAACCGGCGGGGACCACGATCGGGACCGCCTGTCGAAGGCGGCGCCAGGCAAATGGTACGGAAACGCCGTACGACCCGATCCACGCCACCACTAACCCAGGCGCGCCGATGAGGGGGTACAGGACCAGGGCGGCCACAATTGTGAG
>JBEKNX010000163.1:0-9375 GCA_049522375.1 Acidimicrobiales bacterium
CTGCTGCGACACCGGGCCTTGCCTCCCGGCCGGCGCGTCCTGCTGACGGCCCTGGTCCTAGGCTGGGCCGTCCTGGCCTGGCGCCTGGTCGAAAAACGGGTCGCCGTCCGCTTGGGCCGGCCCGAAGTATCGAGGGCGGGGCTGTCCTACCGCCTGCGCAAGGCGTTCGAGCGCCTGGGGCCGACGTACATCAAACTGGGCCAGATCCTTTCCTCCGGGGAAGGCGTCTTCCCACCCGAGCTGGTGGGCGAGTTCAGGCTGCTGCGGGACCGGGTGCCGGCCGAGCGCTTCGAGGTCGTCCGCCAGGTGGTCGAGGCCGACCTTGGCCGGCCCTTGGAGGCCGTCTTCGAGCACTTCGAGACCACTCCCATCGCCGCCGCGTCGATCGCCCAGGTCCACGCGGCGCGCCTGTGCACCGGGGAGGAAGTGGTGGTCAAGGTGCAACGGCCCCAGGTGGCCGGGCTGGTGGAACGCGACATCGCGGCCATGAGCTGGCTGGCCCCCCACCTCATCGGCCGCATCCCGGTGGCGGCACTGGCCAACCCTCCCGCCCTGGTGGAGCTGTTCGCCGAGACCATCGTCGAGGAACTCGATTTCCGCCTCGAAGCCGACAACATGCTCGACATCGCCGGCGTCCTGGCCAGCACGGGCCAAAAGGCGGTGGTCGTGCCCCGCCCCCACCCCGAGCTCGTGACCCGGCGGGTCCTGGTCATGGAACGCCTGGACGGCTTCGGCTGGGACGACGTCGAGGGCATGCGCCGGGCCGGCATCGACACCAACGCCGTGGTCCGCGCCCTGCTCATCGTGTTCCTGGAAGGGGCCACGCTCTTCGGGGTGTTCCACGGCGACCTGCACGGCGGCAACCTTTTCGTCCGCCCCGACGGGCGGGTGGCGTTGCTCGACTACGGGATAACGGGGAGGTTGGACGAGGTGCGCCGCCTGGCCTTCCTGCGCCTGTTGATGGGCGGGAGCATCAACGACCAGCGCCTGCAGCTGGCTGCCCTGCGCGACATGGGCGCCGTCCCGGCCGACACCGACCTCGACGCCTTGGCCGTCGACCTCGGCCTCGACAAGCCCATGGTCGACCCCACGACCCTCGCCCCCGAGGCCCTGCTGGCCGAAGTCCGTGACCTCACCAAACGCCTCCTCGAGTACGGGGCCAAGTTCCCCAAGATCCTCATGCTGTTCGTGAAGGACCTGTTGTTCGTGGACGGTTCGCTGGCCACGCTGGCCCCGGACCTCGACCTGTTCTCGGAGGTGCAGCAGATAGCGGCGTATTTCACCAGTCGCTACGGCGAGCGCATCGCCCACGACATCGGGATCGACCCCCGCCTGCACCCCATCGACATGAACGGGGTCCGGGCGGCCGTCGGCGTGGGCGAAGACGTCGAGGCCCTCACCTACCGGGACCTCCAGGCCCGGCGAGAACTGATACGCCGGCGCATGGAGGAGCACCGTCGCCGCGCCGAGCGCCCGGCGCGACGGCCAGGGGACCGGGTGACCGACCGCTGACCCCGTGCCGCCCGCCCGCCGGGTGAGCCTCCCGACGGCTCTCACCGGGTACCCTGGGGTAGTGGCGAGCGTTTACGAGCCGCCCCACGGCCTCACGAGCGCCCTGCTCCTGCCCCTACGGAACCACGAGGAAAATGCAACGCGCTGACATCCGCAACGTAGCCATAATCGCCCATGTCGACCACGGCAAGACGACGTTGGTCGACGCCATGCTCCGCCAGTCCGGGGCGTTCCGGGCCAACGAAGAAGTGGCTGAGCGGGTTATGGACTCGACCGACCTCGAGCGCGAGAAGGGCATCACCATCCTGGCCAAGAACACGGCCGTGCCCTACGGGGACCTCACCGTCAACATCGTCGACACGCCCGGGCACGCCGACTTCGGGGGCGAGGTCGAGCGCGCCCTCACCATGGTCGACGGGGTCCTGCTGCTCGTCGACGCCAGCGAAGGGCCCCTGCCCCAGACCCGCTTCGTGTTGCGCAAGTCGCTCGAGGCCCACCTGCCGGTACTGGTCGTGATCAACAAGGTGGACCGTAGCGACGCCCGCCCGGCCGAGGTGCTGGACGCGGTGTACGACCTGTTTATCGACCTGGGGGCGGGCGAACACCAGATCGAGTTCCCCGTTGTGTACTGCAACGCCCGCACCGGCCAGACGGCGCTGTCACCCGAAGAAGTGCCCGACGCTCCCGGTCTCAAGGTGCTGTTCGAGCTGCTGGTGGAGTACATCCCGGCGCCGGAGTACACCGAAGGCCACCCGTTCCAGGCGCTCGTCGCCAACCTCGACGCTTCGCCCTACGTGGGCCGCCTGGCCATCTGCCGGGTCCATCAAGGCTGGGTACGAAAAGGCGACACGGTGGCGTGGTGCCGGCCCGGGCCCGGCGGCGACGTGCAAAGGGTACGCATCGCCGAGCTGTACCTGACCGAGGCCCTCCAGCGTGTCGATGCCGGCCCCCGCGGTGCGGGCCCCGGCGACATCATGGCGGTGGCCGGGATACCCGAGATCATGATCGGCGACACCCTGGCCGATGCCTCCGACCCCCGCCCCCTGCCGGGCGTGACGGTCGACGAACCGGCCATATCCATGACGATCGGGATCAACACCTCCCCCCTGGCCGGCAGGGAAGGGACCAAGGTCACCGCCCGCCTGGTCAAGGGCCGCCTGGACTCCGAGCTCGTCGGCAACGTATCGGTAAGGGTGCTGCCCACAGATCGGCCCGACACCTGGGAGGTCCAGGGCCGGGGCGAGCTCGCCCTGGCCGTGCTGGTCGAGCTGATGCGCCGGGAGGGCTTCGAGCTCACCGTAGGCAAGCCCCAGGTCCTCACCAAGCTGATCGACGGGAAGGTCTACGAGCCCGTCGAGCGCGTCTCCCTGGACATCCCCGACGAGCACCTCGGCACGGTCACCCAATTGTTGGCGGGCCGGAAGGGACGCATGCAGCACGTCGTCTCCCACGGGTCGGGCTGGGCACGCACCGACTGGCTCGTCCCCTCGCGGGCGTTGATCGGGCTGCGCTCCCAGTTGTTGACCGAGACCAAAGGGACGGCGCAGCTGCACCACGTCCTCGACGGCTGGGAGCCGTGGTGCGGCGAGATCCGGACCCGCCAAAACGGCTCCCTGGTGGCCGACCGCCGGGGCAAGGTCGCCACCTATGCCCTGCTCAATTTGCAAGAACGCGGCACCCTTTTCCTGGGCCCAGGCACCGAGGTGTACGAAGGCATGGTGATCGGCGAGAACGCTCGCCGAGAAGACATGGACGTGAACCCCACCAAGGAACGCAAGCTCACCAACATGCGCTCGTCGACGGCCGAAGAGCTGGTGCGGCTGTCGCCCTACCGTGCCCTTTCGTTGGAAGAGGCTCTCGAGTTCTTACGTGAGGACGAATGCGCCGAGGTCACGCCCCAATCGGTGCGGCTGCGAAAAGTCCAGCTGTCCCAGCCCGACCGGGCCCGGGTGCGCGCCCGGGCGCGCGACCAGGAGGCGTCGCTGGCCGGCGATTAAGGCTGCGGGTTTGTAACGCCGGCAGGTTATTCCACCGGCTTGCCACCAAAGCGCCCGCCTCGCCCAAGGTGGGCGGGTGGCACCTGCACATGCCCGGTTGACGCCTCAGTTGAGCGAGGGATCGGGAGGGTAGGCGGCGGTGATGGCCAGCGCCCCGCCCTGACGGCGCAGGACCCGCTTCCACAGAAGGGACGGCTCGTCGCTGAAGACGTCGTCGTCCTCTGCCTCCAGGGCCCACCAGGCACCCGAAGCCAGCTCTTCTTCCAGCTGGCCGGCGCCCCAGCCGGCATAACCGGCAAAAATGCGCAGCTCCTCCAGCCAGGGGGCCATGGACGAAGGGTCGCCTTCGAGGTCCACCGTGCCCAAGGTGCCCTGCAGCGGGAGGTAGCCGGCGTTGGGCACCGAGACCTCGGAGCGGACCCGGGCCAGGCAAATGGTCCCCTGGGTCACCGGCCCGCCCACGAACACCACGGCCGGTTCGGAGGCCAGCTCCTCCCACTCCGGCAGGGGCGAAGCCAGTGGGGTGATGGTCGGCCGGTTGAGCACGAGGCCCAGGGCGCCCTGGTCACCGTGGGCCAGCACCAGCACCACCGTCCGGTTGAAGTTGGGGTCGAGCAAGTCGGTCCTCGCCACCAGCAATTTGCCTTGAAGGTCAACGGGCAGATCAGCCATGGGTCATATCATTCCTCGGGTACGGTTCTAAACATGCGCGCCGTCACTGTTGTCCCCTTGAGCGCCAACACCGTAGAGCTGACCGAGCTTCCCGAACCACCCGAAGAAGACGGGCCGGTGCTCGTAAAGACCAGGGCGATAGGAGTGTGCGGGACGGACATCGAGATCATCGCCGGCGACTACGGTTGGGCGCCCCCGGGCGCTGACCGCCTGGCTCTCGGCCACGAGTCTCTGGGGGAGGTCCTGGAAGCCCCCGGCAGCTCCGGCTTCGCGCCCGGGGACCTCGTCGTAGGCATCGTGCGCAGGCCCGACCCTGAGCCGTGCTTGAACTGCGCAGTCGGGCAATGGGACATGTGCCGTAACGGCAAGTACACCGAGTGGGGCATCAAACAGCACCATGGGTATGCCCGGGAACGCTACCGCATCACGCCCGATTTCCTGGTGAAGGTGGCGCCCGCCCTGGGGGACCTCGGGGTCCTGCTGGAGCCTACGACCGTGGTGGCGAAGGCCTGGGACCACATCGGCCGCATCGGCGCCCGGGCCAAATGGGCGCCGCACTCCGTGCTGGTCACCGGGGCGGGCCCGATCGGCCTGCTGGCCGCCCTGCTCGGCGTGCAGAAGGACCTGGACGTGCACGTGCTCGACCAGGTCACCACCGGCCTGAAGCCGGACCTCGTCGCCGCCCTGGGCGCCACCTACCACCACGGCGACATCGCCTCCACGGGCTGCGTCCCCGACATCGTGCTCGAGTGCACGGGGGTCGGCCAGCTCGTCTTCGACGCCATGGACGCCATGGCCCCCAACGCTGTCCTGTGCCTGACGGGCGTTTCGTCCAAGGGTCGTTCTCTCGGCATCGACGCGGGCGAACTTAACCGCCACATGGTCCTGGAGAACGATGTGGTCTTCGGCTCGGTCAACGCCAACCGCGCCCATTACGAGGCCGGTGCCCAGGCGCTGGCCCAAGCCGACCCTGCTTGGCTGGGGCGCCTCATCTCCCGGCGCGTCCCCCTCGAAAGCTGGAAGGACGCCTACCAGCGCCAGCCTGATGACGTGAAGGTCGTCCTCCAGTTCTCGACCTAGCTCTCCCGCCCACCGCGCCCGAGGAAGCGGCGGGCGCCATCAGGGGGCAAAGGTGTAGCGGTCCAGAGCCGAGATATTGCTCCGTCCGGCCGCCCCGGCGACCACGATGTCGACGGTCCCGGCGGCGTGGGCGGGCGCCCGGACCTTGAGCCGTAGCGGAGACTCGACGGTGAACTTCGCCGTCGAGGCGGCCCCGAAGTCGACAGCCGAGACCCCGACGAAACCCTGGCCGGTGACGACGACCCAGTTGCCTCCGCCGGCAGGCCCTTGGCGGGGGCTCACGCTGCTCACAACCGGCACCTCGACGACGGCAGCCATAGGCCCGGGGGCCGTTGCCGGGCGGCCCGTGACAGTGGGGCTGGGCCCGGCAGATCCGGGCGCGGCAGAGCCGGGGACGACAGGCCCGGGCACCAGAGGGGCAGCACCGGAATGGCTGGGCGCAAAGCGGGCCGGTCCCGAACGGCCCCGGGACGGACGGCCCGGCACCCCGCCGGGCACGCCTTGGCTTTTCCCACCCGGCGGGCGGCCGCTCAGCGCGGTCGAGGGGTGAGAAAGACCGAGACCGAAGCGCGCCACCGACGGGCCCACCGCCTTGGCCGCAACCGTGCCCCCGGGCCGGTTGGGGCTGTTGACCAGCTGAGGGACCACGATCGCCGCCAACACGGCGATGGCGGCCGCCACCCCCGCGCCGGGCACGATGACCCTCCAGTTCCTGGCCGCCCTGGTCCGGGTTGGGCGCAGGCTGTTCTCCAGCCGGTCACGGACCTCGGGTGACAGAGGCTTGGGGGCCGGCGTCGGCGTCGCCGCCGCCGGGACCGAGGGCGAGGCAGTGGGCCCTTTGTCCCCGGCGAGGCCCAGCAGGGACCGCTCCAACCGAGCGCGCAGCGCCGGCGAAAGGGGCCGGGGCCGGTCCGACCCGGGGAGCAGTTGTTCGGGACGGCGGTGGTCATCGAACGGTTCAGGCACCTTGGCCCCCCAACTCCCGGCGCAGGCCTTCACGTCCTCGCTGGAGCAAGGACTGGACCTGGACGCGGCTGCGGTTTACCTGGACGGCGATGTCCTGCACGGGCATGTCTTCCAGGTACTTCATAACCAGGACCTGGCGCTGCAGCGCCGGTAAGCGGCCCAGCGCCCTCACCACCTCGTCCTGGCGCTCGACCAGCTCGGCCGTGCCGGCGACTTCATCGCTGCTCCTGGCGTCCTCCACCACCCGAAGCGAGCGCCGGGCCACCTCGGCCCGTCTTTCCGACTCGTAGTACCGGCCCAAGCGGCGTCGGGCGATGGCGCACATCCATGTAGAAGCGGACGCCTCCCCCCGGAAGCTCGCGGCTCCCCTGACGGCCTCCATCAGCGTTTCCTGCAGGACGTCTTCGGCGGCGGCGTCGTCCCCGCCGACCCGGGCGTAAACAAACCCGTACACCGTGGGCGCGACCTCGTCGAGCAGCCAGCGCAACGCCTCAAGGTCGCCGGCCGCCGCCGCCACCAGCATCTCCCGTTCGCCGGCCCGGCCGTCCGCCCGTTTGGCTTCGTCGGCGGCGTGAGCGTCGGCGTGGGAGGCGGCATCGTTGTCAGCGCCCGCCCCAGGGGCACCGGTTCGTCGCCACCTCGTGGCCCACCTGCGATGGCCGACCGGTCTGGGTATCACGAGGAGCTGTTCTGGTAGGCCAGCCATGCCACCTGAGTTAACGAGCTGATGTCATTGGCCATCACGCCCTGCTCGGAAAGGGTGTAGATGTCGCTGCCGACAACGACCGCCCGCTCGATCTCGGGGTAGCCGTCCTGCGGGCTCCCGGGCTGGCTCAGCGTCCCCACCTGGTCCAGCGTGCCCGACGAGCTCACCGACCAGAGGTCGGCGGCGCTGGACGGCCCCGAGCCCGAATAGTCGTCGACCGGCATCACCAGCAGGCTGGCCTGTGGCCACCAGAGCAAGGCGTGCGGGTCGTACTCGGCCGCCGAGCCGGCGCCGTCACCGAGCTCCTGCTCCGAGACCAGCGAGGGCTGGGCCGGGTCGGCCACGTTGAAAACCTCGACCTGGAGGCCTTGCGTGCGCAGCTCCTGGTCGACCGATTGGCCTACTCCCAGGAGCAGGCCACTGCTCAGCGGTTGCAGCAAGGACGAGTACCCCGACAGCGAGACCTGGCCGGCCAGGACCGGCTGGTCGGGGTTGCTCAGGTCCACTATGTAGAGCGGGTCGGTCTGGTTGAACGTGACCACGTAACCGAGGTCGCCGATGAAGCGCACTGAATAGATCTTCTCGCCTTCGCCCAGGCCGTGCAGCGCCCCCACCGTCACCAAGGAACCGTTCTGAGGTTGCAGGACGCTGACCATGTTGTCCGAGAGCTGGGCCGGGGCGGCCTCCCCGTCCACCGGCGCCGGCGTGGGCTCGCCCACCGTCGTCGCCACCCTCAGGTAGGCGTCGTACTCTGACATGGCGTACTGACCGATCAACGTCCCCGGTACGGTCCCCGACCCCAGGTACTGGGGCGCCCCCGGGTCGGAGATGTCGAACCCGTAAATATCGGTACTGGCGTTGTCGATCGGCCACACCACGTCCGCAGGCAGTAGCGGGCAGGCCTCGCCGGGCAGCGGCCGGCAGCCTGGGACCACCTGGTACTGCCAGGCCGTGGTCGCCACGAAGACCTGGGTGGCGCTGGCATAGACGTTTTCAGCGTTGCCCACCACGGTCACCTCGTTGCCCGGTGAGTTGGAGGTCGGGTCGAAGGAGACGAGCGAGAGCGTGCCCAGGCCCGAACTGACCACCGTGTGGTAGGTGCCCGAGCACGACGCGTTCCGGGCGACCGTCGACGCCGAAGAGCCTCCGCCCGGCCCCGACCGGACGGCGAGGGAAGGAAGCCAATCGGAAGCGCCGGAGGACTCGATGACCTCTTTGTTGGCCGCCGTCGCCGCCTTCTCCGCCGCCGCCGTGCCGCTCAGGGGATAGAACCATCGCAGCCGGGGCTGATTGGTGAGGGCCAGCACCACTTGGCCATTTATGAGCCGGGCGCCCTGTTGTTCGCCCTGGAACGAGAACGTCCTCTGCACGGTCGGGCTATCGGGGTTGGCGACGCTCACGACGACCACGTCGGTGGTGGACTGGGCACCCTCGACCGGGAAGTACACCGGCAAGGGCGCGATGACGCGGGCGGGCCCGCTCGACGCGGTCCCCCGGACCGGTACGGCCCTTCGGGCTGAGGTCGTCGGGATTGGCAGGGCCGTCGGGACTGGAGCGGTCGCCGGTAGCGGGACCGGGGTCGTCGGGACTGGTACGAGCACGGGCCCGGGGGCCGGAGTTGCGCCCGGCACGGGGCCGCCCCCACTTCCCGTAAAGCCGTAGGGCTGCGAGCCGCCGAACTCGTCGCCCAGTACTACCACGTCCTGGCCGACCAGGAACAGGCCGTCGGCGCTCGCCAGTTGGGGCAGAGGCAGGAACCCGTCGAGTTGCGGGGCCGGCCCGCTCACATCGATGACCTGGACCCCGATGGGTTGCTGGCGCAGCACAACCATTATCTGGCCGTCAGTTTTGACCACGTCCGGCTCGTCGACGCCCGCCTCCTGGTCGTTGGTGGTCGAATAGGCAGGTTGGCCCCCGGAAGGCAGCAGCGCGCTCGGCGCCAGCACCCGCGGTCCGGCCACGCCGTCCGTCCCCAGCGATGTCCAAAACGCCCCATCGGAGGCGGGAAGACCGTACGGGCCCACCTCCTCTAGAGCCTCTGCCTTCACCTCACGGAGCATCTGCGCACAGTTGGCGTACGAGATCAGGTCCGCCCCCGCCAGCTTCACCGGCTGCCCGGTCCCGGGCCTGGTAGCGCCAGCCAATTGGCCCGACGCCTCGAAACTGAGCCCTACCAGGCACGTGGCGGTGAGCAGGCCGGCCACGGCTGACTTCACCTTGGGACGCTTCATGGCTCCAACCTCCCTCTCGCGCCGTTAGTGCCACGCAAGGGCGCCGATCAATCGCCCGGCACGGTCCTCGCTTCGCGACTTTCCTGGTACCACGCCCTGCCCCGCGCCTGGCCCCCCAGGCCGGTGCCAGGCGCCGGCCGGCGGGCACAGCGCCAGCCGCTCAGCATTGGCACTGCGTGGCGTCGCCGGACTACTATAGTTCGATATGGAC
>JBEKNX010000164.1:0-9374 GCA_049522375.1 Acidimicrobiales bacterium
AGACCGGCAAAAAGTGGGTGGTGCAATAATCGGGACGACGCGGACAGGTCCATTTTTTGGCTTACCCCTTCATGGCTCACCGGCGCCGTCGCTGGCGCGCAAGGCAGCAATTTCTTCTGTAATGTCAATGCCCGCCGGGCACCAGGTGATGCAGCGACCGCAACCCACGCACCCGGAAACGCCGAACTGGTCCCACCACCAGGAAAACTTGTGTGTTGCCCACTGCCGGTAACGCGACTTGATGCTGGCCCGTACAGGCCCGCCGTGCACGTACGAATGGGCGAGGTCCGAGCACGAGGCCCAGGTCCGCCGCCGCTCGACCGTGCCCCGGAGATCGGTCGTGTCTTCGAAATTGGCACAAAAACATGTCGGGCACACGGATGTGCAGTTGCCGCACGCGAGGCAGCGTTCGGCCACTTCGTCCCAGCGCCGGTTGCCCAGGTTGCGGGCGAACAGCTCGGGCAGCCCGGAGGTATCAACGCTGCGGCCCATGCGCGAGCCGGCCCGGGCCAACAACGCCACGCGCTGGGACCGGTCCTCTTCATTGGCCGGCCTCTGCGGCAGCGCCAGGAGCACATCTCTGCCCAGCTGAGAACCGGCCCGCGCCAGGTACCAAGGCGCGTCGCTCGGCGGGGGGCAACCGTCCGTGGGGCCGCCGCCGTCAAGCTCGGTGAGGGCTATGTCGAAGCCCTGGGCGACACCGGGCCCAGTACCCATTGCCACGCAGAAACATGTGCTGGCAGGGCGCGTGCACTCCACGGTGACCAGGAAGGCGGCCCGCCGGCGCCGGTGGTAGGTGGGGTCTTGCACCGGTCCACCATCGAGGGCACGGCCCAGGACTTCCAACGCCGCCAGGTCGCATGGCCTGGCCCCGATCACAGCCACCGCAGGGGCGGCGTCGGCCATCTCCTCGACCTGGTACTCAGGGGGCTTGGCCCGCCAGATGGTCGTTTTGGGGGGGAACACTTCGGCCTTCACGGACTGGGGCCCGACTGCCCAGTCGAAAAGGTGCCCGAGCCCGGTCTGGGTGAGGCCGTAGTGCCCGGGGGCCTGAGTGTCATGCCAACCCGCGGGCAGGTCGGCCGCACCCTCGATCTCCCCCAGCGTGATGGCGCCGTCGGCCACGGTGGGGCCGACAACCCTGAACCCTCTGGCCAGGAGCACTTTGACCAGCTCGTCAAGGCCATCGAGACCGATGACCACGCCGGCACTCATAATTACCGACCGTAAGAGCCAGGACGAGCCGGGGAAAGGGCCTTAGGTCCTATTTCGGCCCGTCTTTATTGGGCCCGTCGCCGCCGCCTATTAGGGCGCCCTCGGGGCCGGGCCGGCCGCCGACCTCCCCTGGGCCCGGCGCACGGCGCTGCCCGCATCCGGACCGAGCCGGGTGGCACCGGCCGCCGCCGCCAGCGCGAACAGAGCGAGGACCACAAAGGCCACGGTGTAACTGAGCGCCGGGCCGGGGTGCCGGGACAAGAGATGACCAATGGGGCCGCCGAGGCGCAGGGCGACCGTGGCCACGGCCACGCCCAATGCCGCGGCGAGCTGCTGGGTGGTGGCGGACAGGCCGTTGGCATGGGCCATCTCCGCCTCGGTCACCTCGCTGAAGCCCAGGGTCGTATAAGCCGTGAAACCTACGGAGCGGGCGACCCCACTGAGCAGCACGATGACCACGATGAAGGCCAGTGGCGTCGCCGCCGAGACCACCCCGGCGGCGGCCACGGTGGCGGCCACCCCGGCGGTGGCGGTGACCAGGACTGTGCGGAACCCGAACCGGTTGATCAGGAAAGTGGTGGCGGGCTTGATGCCGATGTTGCCCACGAAGACAAATAAGACCACCGAGCCCGACTTGACCGGGGTCCAGCGGAAGACGTCCTGGAAGACCAGCGCGAGCATGAACGGCACCGCCCCGACGGTCATCCCGAACAGCGTCCCGCCGCCGACGAAGGCCCGAAATGATTTGGTCCGGAGGGTGTACAGGTCGACCAACGGCGAGGGCACACGCAGCAGGTGGCGGATGCTGGCGGCGATGAGGGCGGCGGAGGTCAGCCCGAAGATGGTGATCGACATCCAGCCCGAGCCCGGTTCGGAGGCCAAATGAGCGGTGTACACGAGCCCGGCCAGGCCAGTACCGGTCAGGACCACCCCACCCACGTCGAGCCGGGGGGCGGAGCCCGTCGGGGTGGCCGGGACCACCATGGTGCCCACAACAAGCGCCACCACGCCCAGAGGGACGTTGATCAAGAACAACCACCGCCAGCTGGCGTAGGTCGTGATGAGGCCTCCGGCCAGCGGTGCGATCACCGGGGCCACCAGGGCAGGCCAGACGATGTAGGCGATCATGCGCATCATGTCCGCCTTGGCCGTCCGGGCCAGGACAGCCAAGCGGCCTACGGGCACCATCATGGCCCCCCCGGCGCCCTGGAGCACGCGCATCACCACCAGTTCCGAGAAGGTGGCGCTCCCGGCGCACAGTAGCGACGCCAGGGTGAAAATGACGATGGCCGCCAGGAACACCTTGCGGCTGCCCAAAGAGGCCACCATCCATCCACTGAGAGGGATCAGAACGGCCAGGGTGATCAGGTAGGCCGTTATCACCAGTCCGATCGACGCTGAGCTCACGTGCAGGTCGGCAGCTATGCGGGGGGCGGCCGTGGTGACGATCGTCCCGTCCAGGTTTTCCATGAACAGGCAGCTGGCGACCAGGAGCGCGAGGTTGCGCTGGTGCTTGTCGATCATGCTGGGGGCAACGTAGCCCCTAGGGCGACGGGGCGGGGAGCGCCTCGGGACGGCGGGACACCCGCTTCCTTAGGATCCTCCCGATCCAGGCGTCCACGCTCATCCGCCCTGCGCCCAGGAGGGCGACGACCAGGGCTAGGCCGGCCAGCGCCACGTTGAGCTCATAGCCTGAGCCGGCGGCGTTGGAGACGATACCGTTGCGGAAGGTAACTGTGGCCATGGCGATGACCATGTCAACGAACAGGCCGACGGCAGCCAGGCGGCTCAGCAGGCCGATACCGACAGCGATACCGCCGAAGAACTCGGTGGTGCCGTTTAGCACCGCGAAGAACGTACCCGGGTGAAGGTGGGCGACGGTGGCGAAAAATAGGGCCGTCCGGTGGATGCCCGCCCCGTGAAAGGCACCGAAAAGCGTGCTGGCGCCGTGGTAGATGAACAGCCAGGCCAGGGCGGCACGCGCCGCCGCCAGCGCGCCGTCGGCGACCGCCGGCGCGCCGCGTAGCTCGAGCAGGCGCGCCAGCGCCTCGCTCCGGCGCCTCACGGCGGCCCGCCCATCGTCGCGTAACGGCGGAAGGGCTGGGCGAGCACAAGACGGGCGAGGGCAGGCCCGCGTCTGGCTGGCTCGATCGGGACAGCCTGCTCGACTTCCGGCAGGGTCGCTTGCATCTTCAGTACGCCACCCCACCGGAGGGGAACGTCGTGCTCGTGGTGGGCCCCCCACCCGCCTCGTGTACGGGGACGGACCTCGGCTTGGCGGGGTTGACCACCCACCACTGCCCGAAAGGGCCCTTTATGTTGCCGTTGACCTGTCCCGGCTTGCTGTCACCGACGAACCGGTAGAGCGGGATGCCCTCATAGGTGACCTGGCGGGCACCGCCAGGCCGGGTAATGGTGCCGAGGTAGCCGACGCCCTGACCGCGCGGGCTCTTCTGGCCCGGGGCCAGCACGACCGGTGGCCAGGACTGCGCGCAACGGCCCGAGCACGTGCTTTTGTTCATCGGGTCGCGGGTAAGCCGGTAGACGGTCCAGCCGCTCGAGAGGGCGAGGACCGGGCCCCAGCTCTTGGTCTTCTCGACCATGATCGTCGTCGGCGAGCTCACGCCGGGGGTGCGCGCCGCCCGCACCGGGCTGGCGCCCAGGACGATGGTCCCGGCCACCACCGCCGCCCCGGCCAACCCGAGAAGTCGCCGCCGGGCGTGGACCACGGTTAGGGCGCGGGTACGTCGTGTGTTCATGGCTCCCTCCGCGTTGTTCCCACGCCGGCTACGCCGAGGTCTCGTGGCCGACTGAGGCAACCGCGGCGGCCGCTCCCTTACGGGACAGTGCGTCGAGGGCCTCGGTGAGCAGGGCCCGGAACCTGGGATTGTCGGCCAGGTCTGCAGGGAAGACCTCCCTCAGGCTCAGAAGAGCCGAGACGATCGCTTGAGGCGTCGATGCCGCGGCCACCACAGCGCGGAGACGTCCGGCCAGGGGGTCCTCGAGGGGCAGGGCGGCGCCGCGGTCGCTCTTCCCGGCGGTGACGAAACGCATCCAGCCGGCCACGGCCAGGCAGGCGCGGCGCGGTTCGTGACCGGTGCCCAGGCGGGAAGCAATCGTGCCCAAGAGCCGGTAGGGCAGTTTCTGGCTCCCGTCCATGGCGATCTGGACGGTGCGATGGCGTAGCGCCGGGTCGGCAAACCGGTCCATGAGAGCGTCCTTGTACGCGACCAGGTCGAAACCGGGCGGGACCGTCAACGTCGGGGTGACCTCGATGTCCATAAAACCCCGGGTAAAGCGGGCGAAGTCGGGCGAGCAGACGGCGTCCGCGATCAGCTCGAAACCGGCCAGCGCACCAAGGTAGGCCAATGCGGAATGGCTGCCGTTGAGGAGCCGGAGCTTCATCTCCTCGTAAGGCGCCACATCGCCGACCAGCATCGCCCCGGCCCTTTCCCAGGCGGGCCGGGGCCCGGCAAAGCGGTCCTCGATCACCCATTGCGAAAAGGGCTCGGTGACCACTACACCACGGTCCTCCAAACCGAGCAATAACGCCGCATCGCTGCGGTCGTCGTCGGTGGTGGCCGGCACGATCCGGTCCACCATCGTGTTGGGAAAGGACACGTTCTCGCTGATCCAGGAGGGCAAGCGGTCGTCGGCCGGCGAGCCTTCCCTCAAGTCACAGAAATTGCTCACCAACCGGCCCAGGGTGTCCCCGTTATGGGGGAGGTTGTCACAGCACAACACCGTGAGCGAGGGCGAGCCACGGCGCCGGCGGGCCTCGAGGCCCCCTACCAGTTGGCCGATGACGGTCCGGGGCGGGCGGCCGCCGGCGTCAGCCAGCACTTCGGGGTCGTCACCGCGCAGGCGACCGGTAGAAGGGTCGAAGCGGTAACCCTTTTCGGTGACCGTCAGCGTCACTATGCGAGTTGCCGGGGCGGCCAGCCGGTCGGTCACCGCCTCCGCTTGCTCCTGAGCGACGAGAACGTCCCTAATGGCGCCGATAACACGCACCTTGGTGTCCTCGGCGCAACGCTCGAGGACGCTATAAAGGCAGTCCTGGGGCAGCAGCGCCTCGGCCACGGTGGGCGTGCGCTGGGTAACCCCGCAAATACCCCATGACGTCTCCGCGCTCGTCGCCATTGCTTGCTGGGTGTAGACAGCCTGATGGGCCCGATGGAACGCACCCGTCCCGAGATGGACGATGCCTACTGACAACGCCCGCGGGTCAGGTGACGGGCGCCACTCACGGGGGACCCGGTCGAGCCGATCAAGGCAAAGACGCTGCACAGCCGGACCAAAGCCGTCTTCGGACGTCAGCACGCATGTCGAGGGTAGCCGTTGGCGGCGCCCGAACGGTGGACATGCCTTCCGCGCCTTCTCCCAATGCGTGACCGAGTTGTCTTATCGAGAAAAAGGGGGCCGCCCCGAGCGCCCGTTGCTAAAATCAATGTTGAGAAGAAGCGGTGGGTTTGGGCGACGCGGTCTTGTTGTTGCCCCGGCGCCGGCTTCTCGCCTCTTTTTCCCTGACGACGGAGTCGCCTCTTATGAACCTGCCCGACAATGCCTGGACCTCGGCCGCCTTTAGGGCTGACCTGGCGCTGCTGGTGCTCTCAGAACAGACGGTCCCCGGCCTGCTGGACGTGATCGTCAACCTGGCCGTTACGAGCTTGCCTCGAGTTGACGCGGCCAGCGTCTCCCTGGTGGTCCACGACGGCAAACAGCTGGAGACCACCAGTGCCACCTCTCCGGCCGTCCGGGCCGCAGACGAGGCGCAGTACCGGTACGCCGGCGGGCCGTGCGTCGAAGCCATCCGGACAGGTACCGAAGTGGCCGTGTCGCTCCCGGTGCCGCAATGGGCGGGGTTTTCTTCCGCCGCCGGCGGTCTGGGCTTCTCCTCGGTGTGGTCGTTCCCGCTCTGCCTACGGGACAAGACGCTCGGCGCCCTCAACCTTTACTCCACTGCCGGGCACCGTAGCGACCGCCAAGCCTGGTTGGCCGCCCGGGCCTTGGCCGGCCAGGCGGCCGTCGTGCTGGCCAACGCTTCTACTCTCATGAGCGCCGAACTGGCCAACCGCCACTTGCGCGACGCTCTGGAGAGCCGGGACGTGATCGGCCAGGCCAAGGGCATCCTGATGGCACGCCATGGTGTCAGTGCCGAGCAGGCCTTCGACGACTTGCGCCGGGCGTCCCAACGTAGTGGCCGCAGGCTCTCCGACGTTGCCGCGGAGGTGGTAGGGTCCCTTCCCCCTGGTCCCCGACCGGCGATGGCTCAGGGGGACGCCGCCTGACCCAAGCCCTGGTGCCCGTCGAAAGCTCGGCCCGAGACCCCGACGTCCGGGGCGCGTCAGCTAGGCTCCGCTCTCATGTCCTTCCGAGCCGCAGATGTGCGCGCCCGGTGACCAAGTCCTGACCAGGAGGTAGGGAAGTGCGCTTCAGGTGGTTTACAGTCCTCGTCGCTACTACCGCCCTTCTGGGCATCGGTGCACAGGCGGCGTCGGCCAAGGTCCCGCCCTCACAGATGTCCCGGTTCCATGCCGTCGAGGCCGCGTTCAGCGGGCCGCAGACCAAATGGACCAATGCCCTCGAAGCGCTGGGCACCAAGGCGTCCGTCGCCCAGGTCTCCAAGCCCTGCCTCGCCTTCATCCCCGCTCTGAAAGCCTTCGACACCGGGCTGCTGAAAGTGGGCTTTACGGGCAAGACGGCTTCGGATGCGGCAGCCATCGTCAACTCCAACAAGCAATTGATCGTGCTCATGAGCTCGATACACAGCGTCAAGTCGTTCGAGACCGGCTTCAGTGCCCTCTTCGCCAAGGATCTCTCCCTACAGCAAGCATTCGCCAAGGAACTTGGCATACCGGCGGGAGACGTTTACATCTAGACGGCCGTATGACCGGCAGGTGCGCCACCGGCGCTCCCAGACGCGCGACACTTGTCTGACATGACGTGGAGTGGCGTCCACCATTGGTTCGCGCGTCGACGGCGTGGGAGTTGGCACTTTCGCCGGGCCACCGCGCTCGTTGTGGTCGCTTCAGTCGCCGGCCCTGTGACCTCGGGCGCCGCCAGTTACGCGGTCACGCCGCCGCCGCGGACTACGTCATATTACGAACGCAGCGCCAATCCCCTGGTCCTTTACCGCCAGGGCGAGAAGGCCGGCAAAAGCGCCGCTCAAGGGATCGTGATCCTGGATTTCGGCCGGCCCGCCGACAATGGCTCCACCTATGGGACCATGGGTTTCGGCGGCCCCTTCATACCTTTCACCTCGATCACGAGGGGTGTCGAGAACTACGTCAGAGGCTATTACCGCTACGCCCCCAGTTTTACCAGGCTGGACGTCGCCGTCGGGACCAATAACAGCTGTGGCACCGGCCAGCCCTGTGGGGCGGGGACCGAAATCTGCGGGTGCCCGGACGAGCCCCCCAGTTTCGCCGTCTGGGGATCGCAACTGGCCCTTACCGTAATGAAGATCGGCGCCTGGTCGATGGATCTAAAAGCCCGGGACGCCTTCACCGACGACGTCCGCGTCGTCGGTGCCGACGACGCCGAGCCGGCGTACGACCCCGGTTACACCAATACCTACGATGTCCTAGAAGGCTACGCCAGGACCGTCGGCGGCTCTTTCCCGGCCATGGTGGACTACGGCTCGGCGGAGGCAAGCTACTGGACGGAGCACCAGCTCCTCCAGGTGGCGTACGGTTTTCGGCCCGACGTCCCGATGCCCCAGGTCTATTACGCCTCGGAGGCGGCCGACTGGGGCGCCCTACTGCGCTACGCCAAGGCCCGGCGCGGCGAGCTAATGACCATATTCGGGGTGTTGACCGAAACGCCCGGCACCAACGGCCCCCAGGCCGCCTACTCCGACATGCTCCGGGCGATGTCCAAGGTCACCGACCAACGCAGCATCCCGTGGTTGTCCACCATCCACGGGTTGTCCCGCCCCTGAGGGGCGCCGGCTCACGGCGAGCAGCGCTTACTCCAGAGCCGAGTTGGCCCACCACAACTCGATCAGTGACCGGTCACCAGCCGTCAATATGCCGGCCGCGTCCACCGGCAGGCGCCGGTAAAGCACCAGGAGCAGGGTCAGCGCCGGTCCGGCCACGGTGGCGGCCGGGGAACCCGCCGGCCCGCCCACCTCGAAGCCCTCCGGCTGAAAGGTGACCGACCACTCCCGGTCTTCATCGGTAGCCCGGAACGACAACTGCTCACAGTTGCCGCGAAGACTGGTCACCCTGGGCGAGAAATAAGCGGCGCTGCCCAGGTTGACCAGGAACTCGTCAATGGCGTCGGCCGCTACCGCGGGCTCGGCCGCCGGCGACCGCCCCAGAGCCAGTTCGACGTCGGTACGGTGCACCAGAGTTTCGTGCAGCTGCCGGCGGGACCAAAACCTCACGTGATGGTCGGGCCCCCACGCCCACATCGCCGCCTCGGGATCAGCCGACCGCAGCGTGGCGACCAGAGCCTCACCACCAGTCCGCAACCACCCCGCGGACGTGTCCGCCTCGGCCAGGCCCATCTCCCTCGACGGGACGCGCCGCTGGGCGCGAGCACGCACGAGGTGCTCCGCCCATCGGTGCACCGTCCCGAGGTGCACCGTCAGATCCCCGATAGACCATCCCGGGCAGGAAGGCACGGGCACCTCGAACGGTCCGCGGCTGCCGGGCGGGCTATCGACCAGTTCGGCGAACCGTCCGACTTCGCCGGCAAGCAGGTCGCAGTGCTCCAGGTGCTCCACCGCTACCACGTCCTTGCGTTGCGCGATCGCCAGTGGCTCTCAGGCCGACTGCGAAGGCCCCTGCTGGCCGGCCAGGAGATCCCGGATCTCGGTGAGCAGGGCGATGTCGGGAGGCACTTCGTCGGCCGGGGGGGCCTGGCCACGGGCCCGGCGCGCCGCCAACGTGTTGAGCGGGGCCACCACGAAGAAATAGATGGCGGCAGCGACGGAGACGAAAGTGATGAGGGCGTTTATGAGGTCCCCGTAGAGGAACTGGCTGTGGTTTATGGTGAACGTCAGCGTGCTGAAATTGGGCTGACCGAAGATGGCGGCAATGATCGGCGTAAGGATGTCGGCTACGAACGCCTTGACCAGAGCAGTGAAAGCCGTACCGACTACGACGGCGATGGCAAGGTCGACGACGTTGCCACGCATGATGAACTCTCTGAAA
>JBEKNX010000165.1:0-14941 GCA_049522375.1 Acidimicrobiales bacterium
CCCGGAAGGTAGCCATCATCGGTTATGGCTCGCAAGGCCACGCCCACGCCCTCAACCTCCGGGACTCGGGGGTCGACGTAAGGGTGGGCTTGCGCCCGGGTTCGTCGTCGTGGGCCAAGGCCGAGGCGGCCGGCTTGCGGGTCATGAGCCCGGCCGAGGCGGCCGCCGAGGCCGACGTGACCATGATGCTGGCGCCCGACACCGCCCAGCAGGAGATCTACAAAGAGGCCGTCGAGCCCAACCTGCGCCCCGGCGATGCCCTGATGTTCGCCCACGGTTTCAACATCCGTTTCGGGCTCATCGACCCGCCCGAGGGGGTCGACGTGGTCATGGTCGCTCCCAAAGGGCCCGGGCACCTGGTCAGGCGCACGTACGAGGGCGGCGGCGGTGTCCCCAGCCTGCTGGCCGTGGAGCGCGACGCCACAGGCAAGGCTAAGGCGCTAGGGCTTTCGTACGCCTGGGGCATCGGCGCCACCCGGGCCGGCGTGCTGGAGACGACGTTCAAAGAAGAGACCGAGACCGACCTTTTCGGCGAGCAGGTCGTACTGTGCGGCGGGCTCACCTCTTTGATAAAAGCCGGTTTCGATACGCTGGTCGAGGCCGGGTACCAGCCCGAGTCCGCCTATTTCGAGTGCCTGCACGAGGTAAAGCTCATAGTCGACCTCATTTATGAGCACGGCATAACCGGGATGCGGTACTCGATCTCGACCACGGCCGAGTACGGCGATATGACGCGGGGGCCGCGGCTGGTCAACGATTCGGTCAGGGCGGAGATGAAGCAGATCCTGGCCGACATCCAGTCGGGTGCCTTTGCCCAGGAATGGGTCAAAGAAAATCGTGACGGCCTGCCCAATTACCACCGCCTGCAAAAGGAGGGTGCCGACCACCCGGTCGAAAAAGTCGGCGCCCAACTCCGGTCTATGATGCCCTTCCTGGCGTCAGGGAGCCCGAGGCCGCAGGACGTCTCGGGAGGCTGAGGTCGGACTGAGCCAAGCCGCGGCCGGGCCCGGCGACTTCGATTACGACGTCATAGTCGTCGGGTCAGGCTTCGGTGGCTCGGTCGCGGCCCTCCGCCTGTCGGAGAAAGGTTACCGGGTAGCGGTGCTGGAAGCCGGCCGGCGTTTCGACACCTCGAGCTTGCCGCGCACGTCCTGGGACGTGAGGCGTTTCCTGTGGGCGCCCTTCCTCGGGTGTTTCGGCATACAGCGGGTGCACTTCCTGCGCGACGTCGTAGTCCTGGCGGGCGCGGGCGTCGGCGGCGGCTCGCTCAACTACGCCAATACCCTCTACGAGCCCATGGTCGGTTTCTACGACGACCGCCAATGGGCCGACCTGGCCGATTGGCGTTCGGAGCTGGCGCCCCATTACGACCAGGCCAAAAGGATGTTGGGGGCGACCGAGAACCCGGTCATGACCCCGGCCGACCAGGCCCTGCTGGAGGTAGCCGGCGACATGGGTGTGGCGGCCAGCTTCCGGATGGCGCCGGTCGGGGTGGCTTTCGGGCCGGCCGGCACCCCGCCCGGTGCCACGTTGGGCGACCCGTACTTCGCCGGGGCCGGCCCCTCCCGGCGGTCCTGCCTTCAGTGCGGGGAGTGCATGACCGGGTGCCGGCACGGGGCCAAGAACACTCTTCTCACCAACTACCTGTACCTGGCGGAGCGGGCCGGGGCGGTGGTCATCCCCTTGACCACGGCCCGGTCCGTTCAACCCATCGCCGGCGGGGGCTGGGAAGTGGGCACGGTCGCCACCGGGTGGCCGGGGGCCTGGCGCCGCCGCCGGCAGCTGCGGGCCGAGCACGTCGTGCTGGCGGCGGGTGCCTTCGGGACCCAGCAACTGCTCCACGCCATGGTCATGGAGGCCAGGCTCCCTGATCTGTCACCCCGGCTGGGCCAGCTGACCCGGACCAACTCCGAGTCATTACTGGGCGCCATTGTCGCCCGCCGTCGGCCGCACCCTGATTTCAGCCGTGGCGTAGCCATAACTTCGTCTTTTCACCCCGAACCCGGTACTCACGTCGAGCCTGTCCGCTACGGGCGCGGCTCCAACATGATGGGCCTTTTCGGCACTTTGCTGGTGGACGGCCCCGATGGCTCGGAAACGCGGCGCCCCGGGTGGCGAAGGTTGTTAGGGGCCGTCGCCCGCCAGCCAATGGCCTTTGTCCACCAGCTGGACCTCCGGGCCTGGTCCGAGCGCACGGTTATCGCCCTGGTGATGCAGGCCCGGGACAATTCCATGACCGTGTCGGCGCAACGTCGGGGCATGGGTGGCTACCGCCTGACAACTCGCCAGGGGCATGGCCAGCCCAACCCGACCTGGCTGCCCGTCGGCCATGATGTCGCCCGGCGCCTGGCGGCCAAGATAGGAGGGGGCCCGTCGGGTACCTGGGGCGAGATATTCGGGGTCCCGATGACGGCGCATTTCCTCGGGGGCTGCGCTATCGGCGCCTCCGCCTCCGAGGGCGTGATCGACCAGTGGCACCGGGTGTTCGGCTATCCCGGCCTGCACGTAGTGGACGGGTCGGCCATGCCTGCCAACCCCGGGGTCAACCCCTCCCTGACCATTACCGCCATGGCCGAGCGGGCCTTTGCCTACTGGCCTAACCGTGGCGAGACCGACCCGAGGCCGGCGCCGGCGCCGGGGCAGACGGGATGGCCACCGCCTTCACCGGCGCGCACGGCTCCTGGCGCGACGCCGGCCGCGCCCGCGCCCGTGCCCCCTCGTTGGCCGGTCGTGCCGGCGGGCGCCCCCGGTGAGCTCCGGCCGGCCCGCGAGCCGAACGCGAGTGAGCGTCACGGGCGTTCGTGGCGCCGGTAGGACGCCACGAGCTGGGCGCGCCGTCGCCTCCCGCTGGCGACCCCGTACATCTGCGTGGGGCCCGCCCGGTAGGGCGGCCCATAGGGACGCCGGCCGCGATCGTTGACCTGTTGCAGGGACCACAGCTCCCACAAAGCGACCAGGGCCGCCGCTCCCGCCAGGAGCAGCAGCACCTGTGCGGGCCATGCGTTGAGCACCGAGCTCAGGCCCGGCCTTGGTGGTGCCGGCGTCGTCTCGCCTCCGATGGCTTCGACCCCGGAGACGCGGGCGACCGGACCGGCTCGTCGCCGGCCCGGTGCCCCTGGGGCGGTGCCGGCGCTGGCGCCGGCCCTGGCCTGCGCCTTATGAGCCGGGCTCATATGGTGGGCCAAGGAGCGGCGAAACGACAACGTGCCCGGAGGCGGGACGGGACTAGGCAGGGCCGGTGGGGGCATGCGATCGGTCGTGGCCTCGGCCCCCACCGGGGTCTGAAAACCCTGGTTCAGCAGGTCGATGGCGGTCTGAGTGGGGTTGTACCCGTTCATCACGACGGCCAGCATCGTGCGCCCGCCGCGCCGGGCGGCCGCCATGATGCAGCTCCCGGCCTTATCCGTGAAACCCGTCTTTATGCCTATCGCCCCGGGGTAACTCTCCAGGAACAAGTTGTCCATGCTGGGCAGGTAATGGGCGGCACCACTGGGGTCGACGAAGGCGTAGCTGTCCTGGACCACTATGCGGGCGAGCTCGGGGACCCCCAAGAGATCGCGCCCGGCGATGGCCAGGTCGCGGGCGCTCACGAGGTTGCCGCCCTCGAAGCCCTCGGTCCCGTCCAGGCCGGCGGGGTCGTGGAGGATAGGCGCATCGGTCATGCCGAGCTGCGCGGCTGATCGTTCCATGACACCCGCGAAAGCGGCCAAGGAACCACTTGTGCGTTGGGCCAGCGCGTAAGCGGCATCATTTGCCGATAGGACCAGAAGTGACTCGAGCACGTCGTGCAACGACCAGGGCACGCCCTTCTCGATGCCGACGTCGTTCGGGTACGCCCTAAGAGACTCGGACGTGCCCGGGACCCGTGCGCTCGAGGGCAGATAACTGACCGCTATGAGTGCAGTCAGTATTTTCGTGAGACTGGCCGGCGGGAGCCGGAGGTGTTCGTTGTCCCCGGCGAGGACGTTCCCGGTGCCGACGTCGACCAGGACGTAAGAAGCCGACGGGGGGAGGGCCACGGTGGCCGGAGGGGCGATCGGCTCCCTGGGCGGACGAGCGGGCGTTGTCTTTGCCGCCGGCGCATGCCCGAAAGGCCGGAGGTTTGCGGCGCTGGCGGGCGTGCAAAAGACCGTGAAGGACGCCAGCAACGACAACAACGCAGCTACCCGTGACAACGGCGCAGACCGGGGCGGGTACGGGGCCATCGTCGAGACCCCGTCGTAGGCGCCCCTGGCCCCGTCGCTGCTCATTGACCGAGGATAGTGGACCAATGCCTCCGGCCCGGTGCATACACCGGCTCTGTTTTGGAGATGCGGGCAGAGCGGCCGTTGCGCGACCATGACGTCATGGCCCCTGCTCCTGGACAACGCCTCTCAGCTCGCATCGCCGCCGTTTCCGAGTCCGCCACCCTCGCCGTTGACGCCAAGGCTAAAGCCTTGAAGGCGCAGGGCGAGGACGTGGTCGGCTTCGGCGCCGGCGAACCGGACTTCCCGACCCCCGCCCACATCGTCGAGGCGGCCGCGGCGGCCTGCCGCGAACCACGTAACCACCGCTACACGCCTGCCGCGGGCTTGCCCGAGCTCAGGGACGCCATCGCCCAGAAGACAGCTCGCGACAGCCAGTTCGCGGTGACGCCGTCCCAGGTCCTGGTGACCAACGGCGGCAAGCAGGCCGTGGAGGAAGCCTTTGCCACGCTGCTCGACCCAGGGGACGAGGTGTTGCTCCCGGCGCCCTACTGGACCACCTACCCCGAGGTGGTGCGCCTGGCGGGCGGGGTGCCCATCGAGATCCAGACCACGCCCGAGAGTGGCTACAAAGCTACGGTCGAGCAACTCGAGAGGGCTCGCACGCCCCGGACCAAGGTGCTCTTGTTTGTCTCGCCTTCCAACCCCACCGGCGCCGTGTACGGCGAGGACGAGATGCGCGCCATCGGCACCTGGGCGGACCAACGCGGTTTGTGGGTGGTGACGGACGAGATCTACGAGCACTTGGTGTACGGCTCTGCCCGTTTTCACTCGATGCCCGTGCTGGTGCCCGAGCTGGCCGAGCGTTGCATTGTCGTTAACGGGGTGGCCAAGACCTATGCCATGACCGGTTGGCGGGTGGGATGGTTGATCGGGCCCCTCGACGTCGTCAAGGCCGCGGCGAACCTGCAGAGCCATTCCACGTCCAATGTCTGCAACGTCGCCCAGCGGGCGGCCCTGGCGGCCCTCGCCGGGGGCCTCGAGGACGTAAAGGAGATGCGCTCGGTCTACGACCGTCGCCGCCGGGCCATCGTCGCCGCGCTGTCCGATCTTCCCGGCGTGCTGTGCCCGGAACCCGAGGGCGCGTTCTATGCCTTCCCGAGCTTCGCAGGCGTGCTCGGCCGGCCCTTCGGCAGCCTCGGCCGGGTGCCCTCGACCACCCTCGAACTGGCCGAGCTCGTTCTCGAAGAGGCCAAGGTGGCGTTCGTGCCCGGCGAGGCGTTCGGGGCGCCAGGGTGCGGGCGGTTCTCTTATGCGTTGGCCGATGACGACCTAGCGGAGGGCATGGCCCGGATGGCCAAGCTGTTCGGTTAACCGGTCTTCACGCGGTTCGGTTGACCGGGCCCCTATCGGGCTGGGCCAGGAGGTCTACGTGGTCTTTGCCCGGCGCCCCGGCCAGGGCGAGGATCTCGGCGTCGTCGCGATCACCCTCGTGGCCGATCACCGATAGGCGGTAACCGAGGTCACGCAGCGTGCGGAGATAACCCTGAGCACTTCCCCAGGGTGAACTGTCGAGCGCTAAGGGAAAGAACTCGCTGATCAGGATGGGCCGGCTGGAGCTGACCGTAGCCGTACCACCCCGCAGCACGAGCGGCTCGGCTCCTTCGACGTCGATCTTGATGACGTCGACGTGGGTGATGCCGGCCGAGGCGAGCACCTCGTCGAGGGGGTAGCTCGCCACCACGAACTCGGCCTCGACCGGCGCCGCCGGCGGGCCGTCGACCGGGATGATCCGCCCGTTGCTCCCGTCCGTTTCCAGAGCCACGGCACCGGGGCGCTCGGACAGGGCGACCGCCAGCACTTCGACGTTGTCGAACCCGTTGTCCTTGGCGCTCTGGCGGAGCAAGGCGACGTTCCGGGGGTTCGGCTCGATAGCGATGACCCGGCCTGCGGCGCCCACCAGAGACGCGCCAAGCAAGCTGAACCACCCGATGTTGGCACCGATGTCCACAAAGGTCGCCCCTTCACCGAGCACGGTGCGCAGGGTGGCCGAAACCTCTGGTTCGTAAGTACCGGTGCGAGCCAACGTGTGGCCGACGGCGTAGTCGGTGGGGTCGACGTGGATGCGAAAGCCTTCACAGGCCTCGACCACTTCGTGGGCCCGCCGGTCTGCGGGCCGGCCCAGGGCGTGGGCACGGGCGAACTCCACGCTGCCAAGGAACTCTTCGACCAGGTCATGGAGGCTGAGCGGGCCCGAGCTCAGCCGCTGCCGGTAGTGGCGGGAGCCTTCGGCGTCGGGCTGACGCCCGAGCAGCAGGCGGTAACAAGCGGTCACGTCCGAGTAGCCGGCGTGCTCGGTGCCCTCGCCGGCACCATCGACGGCACCGTCGCCTGAGCCAGGGATAGGAGGGGGACGGTTGGCCGTCCAGCGTTCCGCGGCCCGGTCTAGCGCCGCTTCGACGAGCCGGCGTGACCCCCTGGCCATCTTCAGGCCTGTCTCCCGTACCCGGCCGGCCCCGGTCAGCACCTTGGCCGAGCTGCGTCCGGGACGGCTTGCTGGCACTGGCGGCTATGCTACCGCCCGGGATGGACAGCTTACCGAGGGGCCCTTCATGCCAGATCGCCTAAAGCGACGGGTGGCCTTCGTAAGCCCTCGCTTCGGTGCCGAGATCATCGGGGGCGCCGAAGCCGTGATGCGGGACATCGCCCTCGGCCTGGTAGAGCGCGACTGGTCGGTCGAAGTTCTGACCACCTGCGCCGTCAATCCCTATACCTGGGCCAACGAACTGCCCGAGTCGAGCAACGTGCAGGACGGCATCCTGGTGCGGCGCTTCGAGAACGTGCTCGCCGCCTCGGCCAGCAAAGAGCACGCCGTCCACGGGCGCATATATGCGGGCGAGGTCCCCTCCCTCGACGACCAGGTCACCTGGCTCAATGCCCTATTCCGCACGCCTGGCTTGTTCGAGGCCCTCTTGAGGGAGAAGGAGAGCTTTGACGCCGTCATTTTCGCTCCCTACCTGTTCTGGACCACGACCGTATGCATGCCGGCGGTGGCCGACCGGGCCGTGGTCATGCCTTGCCTGCACGACGAGGTCTACGCCTACCTGGACGTGATGCGCCACGTCCTGTCATTGCCGGCGTCGGTGTGGTTCCTCTCCGGGCCTGAGCACGACCTGGCCCACCGGATGGGGCCTGTCACCCCTAATCACAGCGTCATCGGCTCGGGTATGCAGGTCCCCAAAACCTACAGGCCCGAGAAGTTCCGCTCGGAGTACGGCATTGACTCCCCGTTCCTCCTCTATGTCGGCCGTCGGGAGGCGGACAAGGGCTGGCCGTGGCTGGTCGATTTGTTCTCTCGCACCAAGGCGCCGGTAAAACTGGTGAGCGCAGGCGCGGGGGACGCTGACGTGCCGCCCCGCCTGCGGGGCCGGGTGATCGACGTCGGCCTGCTCAGCATCGACCAGCGCAACAACGCCCTGGCGGCGGCTCTGGCTTATGTCCAGCCGAGCCTGAACGAGAGCTACTCGCGCACCGTGATGGAATCATGGTTGGCGTCCCGGCCCGTGCTGGCCCGCAAGGGCAGCACCGTCGTCGAATGGCACTGTTCCCGCAGTGGGGGCGGCGCCGCCTTCGGGACGCCGCGCGAACTGGCCGGTCATGTGGAGCGCTTGCTGGCGGACCGCGGGAGGGCGAAGGAAATGGGCGAGCGGGGGCGAGCCTACGTGCTCGAGAACTATCAGTGGCCGCACGTCCTCGACCTGATAGAGGCTGACCTCTTCTCCTTGAAGCCCCGTACCCGTTGACCGGTCCTGGTCAACTAAGGCGCCGGCATTAGGGTTCCCAGCCGGCCCAGCGCGTCCACACTTCCTCCGGGCGCCGCGCCCACTTCCGGGACTGACGGGCGCGGGTGGCCAAGGCCCAGGGCAGCGAGGCGGCGATCCCGGCGCGCACACCGCCGTCTGGCCCGTCGGCAAGCCGTTGGCGCAGCGCCTCGAGCACCAACCGGGACGGCCCGTTACGCACCATCGAAAGGGTGCGGTTGCGTTCCGCCGTCACCCTCACCCAGGGCTCGTGGTTGCCTCCTGAGCTGGCCGAGCGGCGGTGTTCCACCGTCGCCCCCGGGTCGTACCACACCTTCATCCCGGCCAGGTGGGCACGCCAGCACCAGTCGACGTCCTCATAGTAGGCAAAGTAGCGACGCGCGAAAGGCCCCAGCCGGCGCCATGTCTCCCGTCGGGTCACAAAGGCGGCCCCGGAGACGGCAAAGCGTTCGGCGGGCTCGTCGAAGTGGCCGTCGTCGGTGGTGTCCGCACCGATATCGCCGGCGTAACCTCGTTTGTCCAGGAAGGCGCCCGCGCTGTTGAGCAGTCGTACCACCCGGCCCGGTGGAGCGGGCCGGCCGTTGATGACGATCTTCGGGTCCTCTCGGCCGGCGGCCAGCGGCACGTACCAGGGTTGTGCCCCCGCCGTCCAGCGCCACCTGTCGTCACCGCTGCGCTCGAGCCGGTACAGGCCGGGCCCGGTGGCGACCTCCAGCATCTCGATCCCGTCGACCTTCACCGAGCGCACCTGGCGCCCGAGCGCACGGCTGTCCCCCGGGGCTTCCCATGACTTGTCGGCCAGGACGACCTCCTGGAAGCGCGTCGACAGGACGATCTTGGGGCCCACGACGGCGACCGATGGGTCTTCGAGGGCCTGGGCCGCCGTGCGCAGCCAACCTGGCCCGGCCACGGCATCGTCGTTGAGCAGGGCCAGGAGGGCCCCCCTGGCTATCCCTGCACCGAGGTCGACGGCCGGGGCGAAGCCGGTGTTCACGGGGCAGCGCACGACTGTAGCCCCGGCGTCCCGGCCGATCCGTGAGGCGGCGGCGTCCTTCGACCCGTTGTCTATGACCACCACCTGGTCGGCTTGACCGGCCAGAGAAGCCAGGCACGGGCCCAGCCACTCCCCGGGCCGGCAAGAGACGACCACTACGGAGACTGTCACTGGGCCCGTCTCGTCACGTGGGCCAGTCTCATGTGGGCCAATCTCATGTGGGCCAGTTCACGCTACGAGGTTGTCCCAGGCTCTTCGGGCCAGGACGGCGGCCGTCGTTTCCCAGCCGGGCCCGGTGCCGAAGGCGACGACCTTGAGCCCTCTGGCCTCCCAATCGGAAATGACGGCTCGACGTGCGAACGCCGCCGCCCGGAGCTCCTCCACGACGCTCAGGGCCGGCTCGTCCGCCGTGGGTGCCCAGCCGACGACCGCATCGTAGCCACCTCGCCAGGAATCTATCTTGGCCAAGCTGTTGTATGACAGGGCCAGCCGTTCACGAAGGGCCCCGAAGCCTCTTTCCGGACGTTGGCCCGGGGTGCAGAACCAGTCGTAGGAAGCGAAGGCGCGCATGGCGTCCCCCAGTTCAGGCGGGGTACCGACCAGAGCGAGGTACGGCCGCCGGCGCCAACTGGGCCGCGATGTGGCCCATCGCTCGGCCAGCGCCTCGAACGCGGTAGCGGCCTTGTCGGCGACCGCGTCCCATGATGGTGGTTCTTGCCGGGCGATCTCCGCCAGGCGGGCCCGGAATGCGGTGTCGGTCAACCCCCGGGCCATGGCCTGGGTGATGGCCTCGGGGTCGCTTGGCTCGAAGCGCGCCTCACGGGGCAGGATTTCCCTCAGCGAGGAGTTATCACCGGCGATGGTGGGGGCCCCGCAGGCCATCGACTCGAGAACGGGCAGCCCGAAACCCTCGTAGAGGGAGGGGTAGACGGCCAGGTCGGTGCTCTGGTAAAGGCTCACCAGGACCTCCTCGGGCACGTACCCTGAGATCAGGATCCGCCCTTCCAGGCCCAGGCGTTCGGCCATGACCAGGTAGTGGTTGCGGGTCAGAGGGGCAGCATCGCATGCGATCACCAATTGGTGGCGCTCGATGACCGTATGGGGCAATAGGGCGTAAGCCTCCACCAAGCCGTCGACGTTCTTGCGGCGGTTGAAGGCCCCTTGGTACAGCACGAACCCCGGCTCCAGGCCCTCGACGCCCCGGCGTGCGATCTCCAGGGCGGCCAGGCGTGACTCAGGGCGGCGGAACGCCTCGGAGATACCGCTGCCAACGACAGAGACGCGCCTTTCGGGGACGCCGAGGAGCGCCACCGTGTCCTGCTTGGCCGACTCCGACAGCGTCAGCACCGCGTCGGCGGCGCGCACCACTTCCCGGCAGCTGCGCCATCGGCGGCGAAGCCCTGGATCCTCGAGGTACCAGCCCGGAAAAACGTCGGGGATGAGGTCGTAGAGGGTCACCGCGGTAAGCAGGCCGTGCGCGGTGGCCTGGCGGGGCCAGAACACGCGGACCGGCACCTCGGGTTCGAAGACCGAGCTCAAATGCAGGATGGAGGCCTCCGACCAGTCGGGGGTGGTCGTCAGCCAGTTCGTGAGGTCGTCCACGCCTTCGAGGGGCCCCACCTCAGGGTGGACCGCTATCGAGCTCACCATATCCGGGTGCCGCCTGACCATAGCCCGGGCGAAGTCGGCACTGTAGCGGGCTATCCCTCGGCCCTTGTAGCTGGGGCTCTGCACGGCCACAAGGTCGAAGATGACTCTTGGAGCTGTCATTCGCGCGCGGGCGCCTCTTCGAGCACAGGAACGGGCGCGCCGTTCCCCTTGGCGGCAAGGTCGACTGAAATGTCGCTCTCGGTCACGGCCGTGGGACCAGGCAAAACCGCGCCGGGGCCTTCAGCGGTGGTAATGCTTCGCCGCTCTTCGGCCCTGGACTGTCCCCCGTCCCGCCGACCTGCCCTCCGCCGGCCCGCCTTGGCCGGCTGACCGGTTTTGGCCGGCTGACCGGTTTTGGCCAGCTGACCGGTCTTGGCCGGCTGGCTCGTCGTGACCGGCTGGGCGGTTTTGGCCGGCCGGCTCGCCGTGGCCGATTGGGGGGTCTCTTGCCTGCGGCTCGTCTCATGGCCGATCGGGCCACCGACCCAGGGCTCCTCTTCGTCTCTGGGCGGTCCGTCGCCCTGCACCTCACCGAAGCCGGCGGCTGACCCGTGGCCCGTGTAGCCCCACAGGTCGAGCGGAGCGGCCGCGGCTTCGTCCTGGGCCTCGGTGGCCTCTTCTTCCGGGCCCAGGGCTGGCCATAGTTGGGCGCCTCGGGCCGGCGTGCCGCCCATGGCTAAATTTAGGTCTTCGACCTCGACCGAAAGGCGGACCAGGGTGCGCCCGAGGGCTTCGGCCACCTGATCGGCGGCGTCGGCCTGCATGCGCAGCATGCGGGTCAGTTCGACGACGTCTGACTGCAGAGCGGCGACGTCATCGCTCAGGGCGCCGGTGAGCAAACCGGTCTCGGCCGTACCTTCCCGAAGGCCGGCCACCTCGGCGTTCACGGAGCCCAGCCGGGGCAGCAGCCGGCCCTCGACCTCCGAGGCGACGCTCCCTTGGAGCCGGGACAAGAACCCGTCGAGATGGTCGTTGAGCTGGTCGCGGGCCTGGTCCTGGAGCTGTTGGCCGAACAGGGCCCGGAAACCCTCGAGATGGTTGTTGAGCTGGTCGCGCGCCTGGTCCTGGAGCTGTTGCCCGAGCTGGGCCCGGAAACCCTCGAGATGGTTGTTGAGCTGGTCGCGCGCCTGGTCCCGGAGCTGTTGCCCGAGCTGGGCCCGGAACCCCTCGAGATGGTCGTTGAGCTGGTCACGCGCCTGGTCCTGGAGCTGGACCACCAACCGGGCCTGGAAGTCGTCAAGGTGGTTATTGAGCTGGTCGCGCACCTGGTCCTGCAACTGCAGCCCGAACAGGGCCCGGAACCCCTCGAGATGGTCGTTGAGCTGGTCGCGGGCCTGGTCCCGGAACCCCTCGAGATGGTCGTTGAGCTGGTCGCGCGCCTGGTCCCGGAACCCCTCGAGATGGTCGTTGAGCTGGTCGCGCGCCTGGTCCCGGAGCTGGACCACCAACCGGGCCTGGAAGTCGTCGAGGTGGTTATTGAGCTGGTCGCGCACCTGGTCCTGCAACTGCAGCCCGAACAGGGCCCGGAACCCCTCGAGATGGTCGTTGAGCTGGTCGCGGGCCTGGTCCCGGAGCTGGACCACCAACCGGGCCTGGAAGTCGTCGAGATGGTCCCGGAGCTGGTCGCGCACCTGGTCTTGGAGCTGTTGGCCGAGCAGGGCCCGGAAACCCTCGAGGTGGTCATTGAGCTGGTCGCGCACCTGGTCCTGGAGTTGGCCCCGCAGGCTTTGGATTTCAGTCCCGACATCCTCGAAGTAAGGCTGCAGGACGGGTCCGGTTGCTCTGCGTAGGCGTGCGTTCCAGGGGCTCACAGCGTCCGAGCCTACTTGCGCCGACTTTAAGACTGGTAAGTTCACAAAGATGCCGGTTTGTGACGTCGTGGTGGTCGGCAGTTACCCTCCCGTCCCTGGTCCGGCGACGGAGGCCACCCTCAGCGCGGTCCGACGGGCGTGGGACAGCGGGTCGACGGTCGGCATGGCGTCCTACCGGACCGGCGCCGCCCCGGTGCGCGTCCCGGTGGCCGGGCCCCTGGCCGGCTGGCGCCTCGAGCAGGTGCGCCGGCACTTCGGGGGGCCGGCGCAGCTGGTCCTCACCATCCAGCGCGGCGTGCCTTTTTCCGACGACCGCTTGTGGCCGCAACTGGCGACGGCGGCCGGGCTGGCCGTCGCCATTCGCCGGTTCAGGCAGGCCACGGTGATAGTGGCAGAAGATCCACGGATAATGCCGGCGTGCCTCAGGGTTGTTGTCTACAGCTCCCGCCAGTGCACCGTGGCCACCGACGCAGACGCCAGCTCCCTCGTTGCCCGCTATGGGCTACGCCCGGGAGCGGTAGCGGTGACCGAGGTCGAGCCGTACCCCCCGCTGCCGCCGGGGGTGGCTCCCGAGGACGCCGGCCTCTACCGGCCCGGTGCTGGTACCGGGCTCACAGTGGTCGAACTGCCGACCACGACTTTGGCGCAACGGGCTCGTGCCCGGGCCCACCGGGCCAGAGCGGGGCTGGTACGACGCTTGCTCGGTCATTGATCGCCGCTTGTCTCGCAGCGGGGCCGGGTATGTCCCACTTGGCGGTGGGGACCAGGCAAGCTAGCGGCTCTCCGCGCCTGCACCCGACGACCGCCGGTGCAGGACCGACGAAGGTGGTCCCTTAGTTGAAGGTCGTGAGCGACTGGGCATACCGGGGCTGGCTGGCGGGAGCCAGCATCGTGACTGCCGTGGGGTCGTTCGCGTCCCCCTCCCCGGCCGGAGCCTCTCCCTATGCGGTGGCCACCGAACGGTTGGTACTGCAGCTGAGCGCCGCCGCCGATCTCCATCCCGCTTCGTTGCTCGGGGGCTTGCCCGGCGCCGTGCCCCAATGGCTGCCGGGGCGGCGCTGGACAACGGACCTACCAGCGGTCGAGGCGGGCTACGTCCAGGCGACACTGACAGGGTCGGACGGGGTCGATTATGTATCTCCGGTGGAAGCAGTCCACTCCTCCGGACTGGTCCCGGACAATCCTTGCTACTCACAGGCGTGCGGGCCGACTACCCCGGTAAGAGTCGAAAACCCGTCCGCTGGGCGAGGAGCGACGATCGTGCACCCTGACGGACAGTCCGACCTGTGGGCCGTCAACGCCCCGCAGGCCTGGGCGATCACCCAGGGCAGCGCCAATGTGGTCGTGGCGGTCCTCGACACCGGGGTCGATCTTTCCCACGTTCAGCTGGCCGGCAAGGTCACTGTCGGGCCCGATGTCTGCGCCGACGACCGGCCGTTGTGCGCCTCGCCCGGGGACAACAACGGCCACGGCACTTTCGTCACCGGCCTGATCGCCGCCAGCACCAACGACGGCACGGGGATCGCCAGCCTGGGCTGGGACGCCAGGGCCCTCGACATCAAGGTCCTCGACGACCAGGGCAACGGCGACACGATGGACGAGGCGACCGGGATCTATGACGCCGTCGCCGCCGGTGCCAGGGTCATCAACTTGTCCCTGACCAACGAACCGTGCAGTGCCGCGCCCAGCGATTGCGGGCCGGACCCGGACTCCCAAGCCGCCGTCGAGTACGCCATAGCCCACGGTGTGGTGGTCGTCTCCGCCGCCGGCAACTTCGACTCGACCGAGCCCGTGTACCCGGCTTCCTACCCGGGCGTCCTATCGGTTGCCGCCAGCACCGATCAGGCCCTGGTGGACCCGGCCGGCGGCGGCGACTACCTCGACTTCTCCGAGTACGGCAATGCTGCCGACATCGCGGCGCCGGGGATAGACGTGCTGTCGACCTGGGACGACGGCAATTACGCAGTGGAGAGCGGCACCTCGATGGCGGCGCCTCATGTCGCGGCGGCGGCGGCGCTGGTCATCGCCGCCGACCCCTCCCTGTCCGGGCCGCAAGTAACGACCATCCTGCGCCAGACGGCGTCGCCCCTGGGCACCGGGAGCAGCCCCATCGATGGCGGTTTCCTCAACGCCGGCGCGGCCGTTGCCGCGGCGGCGTCCCATGACATCCCCCGTACTCTGGACGGCTACCAGCTCATCGGGGCGAACGGGAGCGTCTACAACTCCGGCGTGGCCGGCGCCCAGGGCTCATTGGCCGGCGACCGCCTGGCAAAGCCCGTGGTGGGTGGGGTTGAAGCCAACAATGGCCTCGGCTACTGGCTGGTCGCCTCCGACGGGGGTGTATTTGCCTTTGGGGATACGAGGTTTTACGGCTCGACGGGCCAGTCTCGGCTGAACAAGCCGATAGTTGCCATGGCGGCCACCCCTGATGGCCTCGGCTACTGGCTGGTCGCCTCCGACGGGGGTGTATTTGCCTTTGGC
>JBEKNX010000166.1:0-9351 GCA_049522375.1 Acidimicrobiales bacterium
CTGCCCGGCGACACCGTGGCCGTTGTCGGCGTGGGCTCCCTGGGCATGGCGCACCTCGTCAAAGCGGCGCTGATGGGCGCCGGCCGGGTGGTCGCCATCGACAAGTCGGCCAAGCGGTTGGCACTGGCGCACCGCCTGGTCAACGCCGATACCGTCCTGGTCGATAAGTCCGTCGGCGGCACGGACAAGGGTATACGCGCTCAGTTGCTGGATCTGACCGACGGCGAAGGCGCTGACGTGGTCGTCAACGCCACCGGGTTCCCGGGCTCCTTCGCCCTGGCCGCGTCGGTGGTGCGCGACGCGGGGACAATAGTCGAGGTCGGGGCGTTCGTCGACATGGGGCCTGAGGAGTTCAACCCCGCCGTTATCTGCGGGCGTAGCCTGAACGTGATGGGCACCGGAGGCGAGGATCTGCAGGCGTACGCGGGCACGCTCGCTCTCTTCGCCCGCCACCGCGAAGCAATCCCGTTCGCCGAGATGGTCTCGCACACGTTCCGGGTCGCCGACGCAGCCCTCGCCCTCGAAACCGCGCTGGACGCCGACAACGCCACGAAGGTCCTCATTTCGAACATGCTCGGTCCCTCCTCGCGTTGACCGTGCGACGAGCCGCTGCGGGCCCGCGTATAGGAATTGGCCTCTCAGCGGGAGAAGTGGGGGCTGGGGCGTCCACGGCGCGCCGCAGGGCCTCGCTCCGGGGGGGCGGAGCTGCGCCGAGGCACCAGGCGGGGCTCGATCAAGCGCTCGACCGCGGGGCGGCGCGGGTGCAGGATACGTTCGGACAGCATCTCGGCCGCCACCCGTCCCAGCTCGCCGTTCATGGGGTCCACCGTGCTCAGCGAGATACGGCGCATGGCGGCCAGGCTCGTATTGTCATAGCCAACGAGCGAAAGCTCGCCCGGCACGCTGATCCCAAGCTCGTCTGCCGCTGACAGAGCGCCGATGCAAGCGACGTCGTTGAGCCCGACGATGGCGGTGGGCCGGCGGCGGCCACGGAGCAACCTCGCCGCCCCCTCGTAGCCGCTGCGTTCGGTAAAATCGCACCATTCGGTGCGGGTTTCACCACTGAGGCCGTGGCGGCTCATGGCGTCCTCGTAACCGTCGCGCCGGGCCGAGGCGACGGCACCGTGGCGGCCTCCCAGGTGAGCGATCCGGCAGTGACCTAGTTCAACAAGGTGGTCGACGGCCATGGTCGTCCCCAGATGGTCGTCGTTGACGACGGTGTCGACCCTGGGCAGTTCCAGGTCCCGGCTGCTGCCCACTACGGTGGGCACGGACTGCGCCGAGGCGACGATAGCGTTGGTCAGCGGCAGCGACCCGACCATGAAAAGGCCGTCCACCCGCAAGCGTAGGAAAGCCTCGACGAGGGATTCGTCCGTCCTGGCGTCCAGGCGCCCATTGCCGAGGAGCACGCTCATCCCCCGTTCGCTCATCAGCATCTGAAAGTTCTCGACCAAGTCGACGTACCAGGGGTTGCGCATGTCCGAGATGACGACCCCGACTATGTGAGTACGTCGCTCAACCAGGCTACGCGCCATCGTGTTGGGGCGGTAGCCGAGGTCGTCGATGGCCTTTAGGACAGCCTTGCGACGGCCGTCACTGACGTGCGCAGAGCCCCGCAGCACGAGTGACACCAGGGATTTGGAAACCCCGGCCCGGGCGGCCACGTCGTGGATCGTGGGTGTCCCCCGGCTCTTGGGGCGAGCCCCGGCCCGGCTAGCGGTAGCCACGTGCCCGGCGCCTCAGTCCCGCTCCCCACAAACGGCCCGTTAAGGGCCTGCGACCGAGGTAGAAGGCTGGTCTAACAACAGGCTGCTCAGGTACTCCAAGCTGGCCCTGACGTCGGCTACCGGCCCCTCACCCTCGGGTTCGGTGGTCAAGATGGTGTCCTGCTCCAGGACGTACCAACCGCTATAGCCCGAACCTTCTAGGTAGCTCACGATGGCGGCCAGGTCGACGTCCCCACGGCCCAGCGGTCGGTACATCCCCTCCCGGACGGCCTCGGAATAGGCGAGGTCCCCGGACCGGACCTTGGCAGCGATAGAACTGTCGACATCCTTCAGGTGGGCATGGGCGATGCGCTCGGGCGACTGACGGGTGAGCTCCGCCGGGTCAGAGCCGCCGATCAGCAGGTGGCCAGTGTCCAGGCACAACGATACAGACGAGCCCTCCAGCACTCGCTCCACCTCCGCGCCCGTCTCGACCATGGTACCGACATGGTGGTGAAGGACGGCCAGCACCCCGTGCTCGCCAGCCAGGGCCGAGAGACGGTCGAGGTTCCGGAGCAAGGTGGCCCAGCCGTCCTCGTCGAGGGTGGGCCGGGTGTCGTACCCTTCCAGGCCGGAAACCGCCGACAGGACCAGGACGCCCGCACCGGTGGCCTTGTAGCTTTCGAGGATGCGGTCGATCTCGGGCACCGGGTCCTGGGCCGGGTCGTGCATTACTACTGGCGTGAACCCACCGACGGCCCCCAGGTGGTTGGCCGCCAGGACTGCGGCCGCCGCCACCGGGTCGGCGGGCAGGAAGCCCTCCGGGCCCAGCTCGGTGGCGGCTAAGCCGACCTCGTGCATTTCGTCGAGGACGCGCTCGGGGCTCAACTGGTAGCCCCAACCGGGGACTTCGCACACTCCCCAGGAGATCGGTGCTCCGGCGATACGGGGTTTGTCCATTTTCCCACCCTTTCTCTGGGGGTCGTGTTGATCACGCTGCACCCGGCTGATGGTGCCCATCGCCGGCGGCTCAGTCCAATGCGCCAATAACGTTCTGGTCCCAATCGATAACGGAACCGGTCACCACTCCACTACGTGCTGAGAGCAGGAAGACGACGAAATCGGCAATTTCGTCGACCTGGCCCAGACGGCCCATGGGGAGAGCTCCGCCGGCCCGCTGGCGCCAATCGTCGCCGGCGCCGTGGAAAGTGCGCTGGGTCACGTCCTCGCCCTCAGTATCGGTCCAGCCAATGTTGAGCCCGTTGATGCGGATGCGGTCGAAGCGGTGGGCGTGCGCGGCGTTACGAGTGAGACCGGCCAGACCGGCTTTGGTGGCTACGTAGGGGGCCAGGTAGGACTGGCCGCAATGCTCGGAGGTGGAGATGATATTTACGATGGTGCCGGGGGCGTGCCGGGCCAGCATGTCCGCCACCACGCTTTGCATCAAGAAGAACGGGGCGCGCAAATTGACGGCGACATGCTGGTCGAACAATGCCGGGGAAGTGCCCACCAGAGTTCCCCGGGAGGTAAGGCCCGCCGAATTGACCAGGCAGTCCACCCGGCCGTAGGCGCTGATGGCGGCGGCCACCGATGCCTGCGCCTGGGCCACGTCGGCGACGTCGGTGGGCACGTACATGGCAGTTGCGCCGGCGGCCTCGAGGTCCTCCACCACCGCCTGACCCGGCCCGGGGCGGCGACCGGTGACCACCACGGTGGCTCCCTGATGACCGGCCGCCCGGGCGACGGCGGCACCGACGCCCTGCGTGCCCCCGCTCACCAGTGCGACCTTGCCGTCGAGCAGTTTCATCGTCCCGCGTCCCGGGCCGAAGGTCGCGCCGGCCACGACGCCGGCACCCAGGCCGGGTTGGCCAGGGCGACCGGCCGCCGGCCGGCCAGTACGGCGGCAACGCCACGGGCGGCGTCGGCGAAGGTGGCGGCTGTAGCCCGCCGGCTCAGGCCCATCACGTGCGGGGTCAGGACCACATCCGGATGATCGAACAACCGGTGATGGGCAGGGGGCTCAGGCTCGAAGACGTCCAGACCGACGCCGGCCAGTCGACCGGACGACAGGGCGTCCATGACGGCGTCCATGTCGATCAGGGCGCCCCGCCCGCAGTTGACCAGTACTGCCCCCGGCTTGACCGCGTCGAGGAACCGAGCGTCGACCAAATGCCGAGTGGCCTCGGTCAGTGGCGCGTGCAGGCTGACGACGTCGCTGCCCGAGGCCAGGAGGCGAAGGTCGGCGCAGGCCACGTCCTCGGGCGGGGCGGACAATGGGTCGTAGGCGAGGACGCGAGCGCCGAAGGCCTGGGCGAGCGAGGCAACCCGCCGGCCGATGCGGCCGTAACCGATGATGCCGAAGGTCGCCCCTTCGAGGTCACCGACGGCCACCTCCCCCCGCTGGCCCCAGTGGCCGTCACGGACCATATCTGTGAGCGGGCCCAACCGCTTGACCAGGTACAGGGCCATCCCCATGACACCTTCGGCCACGGCCGCGGTACCGCTGCCGGGAGTGATGACGACGGCGATGCCGCGTCTGGTGGCGGCGGCCACGTCGACCAGGTCCACGCCCACACCGGTCCGGGCCAGCACGCGCAGGTTGGGCATGCGGTCAAGCAAGGCCTCGTCCACCACCACGTCGGCTCGCACGATGGCGCCGGCGGCGAGGACGAGGTCTTGCGACCTGGGCTCGGCTACAAAGACGGCCTGGTCTCCGAGAGGCCCGCTCACCAGGGCGGCGTCGACCGTCCCCAGAGCGACAACGATAGGTAGCTCCTCGGGGGCACCCGCCCGCTCAGTCACGGGCGCCACCCCCGCCGGCGGCCCTCCCGAAGGTGGCGTCCGGGACGCGGGTGACCTTGTGCCACTGGCCGTCCTCGGCCGAGGCGGCCGCGGCGGCCAGGACTTCGGCGTCAGCCAACGCTTCGTAGATGGTGGAATTACGCCTCTCCCCGCCGCTCAGGGCGACGAGGAACTTTTTTGCTTCTATGACCTTCAGGTCGTCGTAGCCCATCGCATTGCCCGGCCCGGGCTGGAAGCGGCCGTACTCCCCCATGGCGACGTTCGCCAGGACCGTGGTGTAACCGGCGTTCGGCCCGCCTCGGCCCAGGCAAAGGCGAAGCTCGTTCATCTGCTCGAAGTTCCACGTTGCCGACCCTTCGGTCCCATAAACCTCGAGGGCCAGCCCACATTGGGGGCCGACGATGATGCGCGACGCTTCGAGCGTGCCGACGGTGCCTTCGGTACGGGCACCGGGGGCGAACCGCACCAGGGCGGCGGCATAATCTTCGTTTTCCACCGGTGCCATTTCACCGCCCTCGATCACGGCAAAGTGGGTACCCGAGCCCATGGGGAGGACGGGCCGCTCCGGGTAGAAAGTGGCCAGCTGGGAAAGGACCTCGCCGACCGGGCCGACGACGTACTGGACCAGGTCGACGACGTGGCTGAGCAGGTCGCCCAGAGCCCCCGCACCGGCATAAGCCCGCTTGAAGCGCCAGGACAGGGCGCCGTTCGGTTCCGAAGCGTAACTGTTGAAGAACACGCTCCGTACATTTGTGACCCGGCCGAGCTCTCCGCTCGATACCAGGTCGCGCATACGTTCCACGGGTGGCGCTCCCCGGTAGTTGTAACCGATCGAAGTTTCGAGCCCGGCAGCCCGGACGGCCGCGGCTATGTCGGCGGTCTCAGCGGCGTTGCGGCCCACCGGCTTTTCGATCCAGAACGGCTTGCCGGCACGCGCCGCGGCCACACCGATCTCGGCGTGCAGGTGGTTGGGAGCGCAGATCGACACCACGTCGACGTTGGGGTCGGCCAGGACGTCTTGGTAATCGAGGCCCGTCTTTTGGTAGCCGAGGACATCCCGGGCGTAGGCGGCCCGGTCCGGAGCACTGTCGGCGGCGTGAACGAGCTGCGTCCTCAGCCCCAGCTCGGGGTAAAGGACAGGCACGGCCTGGTAGGCCCGCGTGTGCAGCTTTCCCATCCATCCGGCACTGATAAGGCCGATCCCCAGCGTGGTCAGCTTTTGCGGCCCTCGGTCGTCAGCCATGGTCTGCCTCCCTTCCTGGACAAATGCGGTGCCACTGCCGGCCTGGCGCTCAGTCCTTACGACGCGCCCGGTCGAGGCTCGATATAGCCGCCGCGGCCAGCAGCGTGGAATCAGAGCCGATGGCCACGAACGTCCATCCCTCAGCCAGGCGCGCCGCTGCCGCGGCCCCGTCGTTGACCAGCAGGCCACAGGCCTTGCCGTGGTCCACGGCGGCGGCCCGGACCTTGTCCAGGGCGGAGACGAACTCCGGTGCCGTCAGGTTGCCGGGGACGCCGAGGTCGTGGCTCAGGTCCCGGGGCCCCACGAACAGCACGTCGGCGCCAGGCAGCCGGGCGATGTCGGTGGCTTCGGCTACGGCGGCCGCCGATTCGATCTGGACGACGCCCAGGAGCTCGTCACCGGCACGCTCCAGGGCGCCCGGGTCCAGGCCGAACCGGCACGCCCGGTTGTAGGTGGCTACGCCCCGGTCCCCTTCGGGCGGGTAGCGCAGGTGGGCCAGGGCGAGGGCGACCTCAGCCGCGCTGTTGAGGCGAGGCAGCATGACACCGGCAGCCCCAAGGTCGAGCACCCGGCCGATGCGGATCCGAGCTGCCGACTCGACCCGAACGATGGTGGGTACGCCGTAGGCGGCGGCCACGGGCACGAGCCCTCGCACCTGGTCCTCTCCCCCGGCACCGTGCTCGAGATCGACCAACAGCCAATCGAAGCCGGCGGCGGCGCACACCTCACCGGTCACAGCCGAAGCTGTGCCCAAGAACGTCCCCAGGGTGGTTTCGCCGCCGAGGACCCGGCGCCGCAGCCGGCCCCCGTCGAGCGGTCCGGGACGAGGTGCCGCGGTCACCCGTACCACCTCTGGTCGGCAAGCCCGGTCTCGTACTCGGTTCGCAGTCCGGCCGTGGTCGGGTCGTCGCTCACCTCCGCCGGCGCTACGTCCCACCAGACTTGCGCGCCGGGAAGATCGGCATGGGGTACTACGGGGACCACTATGACCACCGGGCCGCGATGGTCACGGGTCGACGCCAGGGCCTCCCTGACCTCGGCGGCAGACACGGCACGGATGGCTTTGGCCCCCAGGCCGGCAGCCGCCCGGGCCAGGTCGAGACGCAAATAATCGCCATCAAGGCGGGCCGGCTTTTCTGCCGGGACCTCCCCGGCGATGGCCAAAGGCGCGCTCCGGTAGCGGAACTCGTTGCCGAACTCGGTGCCGTTGCGGCCCATCTGCAGGCGATGGATGACCTGGAAGCCCTGGTTCTCGGCCACCACGATGGTGACAGCCGCTCCCTCCTGAGCCGCCGTCACCAGCTCGCCGGGGGCCATGAGGAACGTCCCGTCACCTATGAAGGCCGTCACCCGGGCGTCGGGGTCGGGCTCAGCCAGCCGCACCCCGATCGCCGCCGGCAGCTCATAGCCCATGCACGAGAACCCGAACTCGAGATGGCAGTGGCGACCCTCGGTGGCATCCCATACCTTCAGGAGATCCCCGGGGGGACCGCCGGCGGCGGCCATGACGATATCGCCCGGCCGGGCTTGCTCGGCCAGGAGCCCTATGAGCTGGCCCTGGGTGAGCGCCGCGCCGGTGCCTCCGACGACATCGGAACCGGCCGGCAGCGAGGATAGGTCAAAGGGGCTGTCGGGGTCGATGGCCTGGTGACGAAGGCGTGCCCAGGACGCCGCCTCGTTTTGGACCAGTTCCCGCCACGAGGCCCGAGCGGTTGTCCCTCGGGCCTCGAGGGCGTCGGCCAGGGCGCTCAGGGCCAGCTTGGCGTCGGCCACGATGCTCACTGCACCCAGGCGGTCGGCGTCGCGCACATCCAGGTTTATGCTGGCGAAACGGGCTCCGGGATCCTGGAAAAGTGACTGTGAGGCAGTGGCGAAGTCGGTCAAGCGGGAGCCGACCGTGAGCACCACGTCAGCCTGGCGGGCCAGCCGGTTGGCGGCCGGCGTTCCCTCGAGGCCGATACCCCCCAGCTGCCACCATGCCCGGGACTGGACGGCCCCCTTGCCGGCAAAAGTCTCGGCCACGGGGATCCCGGCCTGTGACGCAAGCCTCTCCAGCTCCGGGCCAGCCCCGGAGTAAATAACACCACCACCCGCGATGATCAGCGGGCGCTCGGCCTCGGCGAGCATGGAGGCGACCTGTCCCACCTCGTAGGGGTCCGGTAGCGGCCGGCGGATGCGCCAGGTCCTGTCGGCGAAAAACGCCGCCGGGAAGTCGAACGCGTGGGATTGGACGTCCTGGGGCAGGGCCAGCACGACGGCCCCCGTACCGGCGGGGTCGATGAGGGCGCGCATGGCCCCCGGTAGCGCGGTAAGTAGCTGCTCCGGGCGGGTGACCCGGTCGAAGAACCGGGCTACCGGCCGGAAGGCGTCGTTAGCCGAGATGTCGGCTTCTAAGGGGTGCTGGAGCTGCTGGAGCACTGGCCCTTGCCGCCGGGTGGCATAAGCGTCACCGGGCAAGAGAAGGACTGGCAGGCGGTTGACCGTGGCCAGGGCCGCACCCGTCACCATGTTCATGGCGCCGGGACCGATGGAGGTAGCCACGGCCAGGGTGGCCCGGCGCCTGGTGTGTTTGGCAAACCCAGCGGCCATATGGACGAGGGCCTGCTCGTTGCGACCTTGCACGAAGGGCATCACGTCCGAAAACTGTTCCAGCGCCTGCCCTATGCCGGCCACATTGCCATGACCGAATATCCCTAGAGCCGCCGGGATGAGGCGGCGGCGGGCCCCGTCGGCTTCGGAGTACTGGTGGGCCAGATAGTAAATAACCGCCTGGCCCACGGTCATCCGGACGGTGGCTTGATTACTCCGGGCCACGGGCTCTCTTCCCCTTTCTTGTGCGCCGGTGCCGCACTGCCACCAGGCCGGGCCTACCAGGGCCGGCCGTGGAGCACTACGGTCTTTATCTCGGTCATTTCGGCTACGGCGGAGCGGGGGCCTTCCTTGCCGATCCCGCTCCCTTTGAGCCCCCCGTACGGCATCAGGTCGGCGCGCCACAGTGGCGTCCAATTAATGTGGATGTTCCCGGCATCTATTTCCCGTACGGCCCGGACGACACCGCTGACGTCGTTGGTGAAGATGCCCGCCCCGAGCCCGTACCCGGTGCCGTTGGCCTGGGCAAGGGCCGTCGACCAGTCCTCCGCCGTGCTCACGGCCACCGCCGGGCCGAACAGCTCGTCCTGGCTGAAAGGCGAACGGGGGTCGACGCCGGCCACGACCGTGGGGGCGACCGTCGCACCGTCCCTCTCACCGCCGGTCAGGAGCCGCCCTCCCTCGGCGACAGCTCGGGCGATGGCGGACCGCACCCGCTCCGCTTCGCCGGTACTTATCAAGGTCCCCATGTTCGTGCCGGACGAAAAGGGGTCACCGGTACGGATCGCTTCCACCTTGGGTACCAATGCGTCCAGGAAGTCCTTGTTGATCGCCGGGTGCACGATCACCCGCTGTACCGAGATGCAAACCTGGCCGGCATTGACATAGCCGCCGGCGGCGACGGCCGAGGCCGCCAGCTCGATGTCGGCGTCGGGCAGGACTACCACCGGGCAGGAAGCACCGAGCTCCAGGGACAGCTTCTTCACCCCGGCCACCCGGGTGATGCGCTCG
>JBEKNX010000167.1:0-9271 GCA_049522375.1 Acidimicrobiales bacterium
CGTCCGGCGCCACGAAGCAAGCCACGCCCGATTTAGTGGCGTGGGTGAGGGCTCCCCCTAGCTCCTCGAGCGTAACGTCCTCTCCGGTCACCGTCTTTACGACGTCCGGGCCGGTAATGAACATCTGTGACGTGCCCTGGACCATGAAGACGAAATCGGTTATGGCCGGGCTGTACACGGCCCCTCCGGCGCAACTACCCATAATGACGCTGATCTGGGGCACCACGCCGGAAGCGGCCACATTGCGCCTGAATATCCCGCCGTAATAATGCAGGGCTACGACGCCCTCCTGGACGCGGGCGCCCCCGCCGTCGTTTATGCCCACCAAGGGCACCCCGAGAGAGGTGGCCATATCGATAACTTTGTGGATCTTCTCTCCGGAAACCTCGCCCAGGGTCCCGCCGTTCACCGTGAAGTCCTGCGAGAAGATGCAGATCCTGTTCCCCTTCACGGTGCCGAAACCCGTGACCACGCCGTCGGTGTAGGAGCGCTTGTCTTCGCTGGCACCTTCGGCCCGGCTGCGGGCGAGCATGTCCAGCTCCTGGAAAGACCCGGCGTCGAGGAGATAGTCGACCCGCTCCCGGGCCGTCATCTTGCCCCGGGAGTGCTGGCGCTCCACGGCGGCCTCGCTACCGGCGTGAAGAGCGGCCTGACGGCGGCGTTCCAGCTCCTCGAGACGTTGCCCCATCGACTGTTCAGCCACGCCGCATAACCCTAATGCGCCCGCCTCGGCGGCCAAGTGCATAGCAAGCCCTCCCCATCGGTCCTGCCCCACCGGCGCTCCAGAGCGGTGATAGGCCTGGAGCAGGAAACATGAGGTTAGGAGACTAGGTGCAGATAACCGGTTCCGCAGAGGCCGAAACCACGGGGGCGGCCGCCTTTGGAGGGGCCATTGGTTTTGAGGAGTTAGCCCAATCGGCGAGGCCGGCTTTTGTCCGGGCCGCCCTTTCGGTGACCGGGCGCCGCGAGGACGCCGAGGACGCCGTCCAGTCCTCGCTCGTAAAGGCGATGGGAGCATGGCCGCGGGTGGCCAACCAGGAGCGGTGGCGCCAGCAGGCCTACGTCCGCCAGATCGTCGTCAATACCTGTCGTTCGAGTTGGCGCAAGTGGGGGTCGCGGGTTTCGGTGGGGGACCTGCCGGAGCTCGCCCAGGCGCCCGCGACCGATGCGGTCGACGACCGGGAGCTGGTGCAGCAGGCACTCGCCCGGCTGCCGGCGCGCCAGCGCCAGGTCTTGTTGCTGCGCTACTACGAGGATCTCAGCGAGGCCGAGATCGCTCTACGCCTCGGGTGTGCGCCGGGGACGGTGAAGAGCTCGGCGGCCCGGGCTCTGCGGGCACTGCGGGACATGCTGCCCGACTACTCCGGCGGGCGGCCGGCCCGGGGCGGCGCCGGGCGCGGTGCTGGCAACGCGGCGGTCCAGCCGGACGGAGGAGCCGGCGGGGACCAGTCGCTGAAGTCGGCCTAAAAGGTCGCCGGGCCCGGTCGTCGCGCCCGGTCGAGCGGGCTGGCGGAGCTCGTAGGCAGGCCGTGGTTGGCAGACTGCTTGCGTGCCGCGTCCCATCGAGCCGCCGCCCTCCCGTTGGCAGTTCCCCTGTACGGCGCGAGCCCAGGCGGACCTGGCCGGCACCGGCGAAGTCGTCGGCATCGGTGCCGACCTGCAGCCTGGTACGCTCCTGGCCGCCTACCGTTGCGCACTTTTCCCCATGCCGGTGGCGGGCACGGTCGCCTGGTGGTCGCCGGACCCGCGCGGCGTGATCCCTTTGGACGGCCTGATCGTGAGCCGGTCGCTCCGCCAGGCGTGCCGGCGCTATGAGATCCGCTTCAGTACGGCGTTCGGCGAGGTAATGGCCGCTTGCGCCGACCCGGGCCGGCCGGGGGCGTGGATCGACCGTCAGGTCCGCCACGCCTACCAGCGCCTGCACGAGCTGGGCTGGGCTCATAGCGTCGAGGTCTGGGGACCGGGCAACCGGCTGGTGGGTGGCCTGTACGGAGTGGCCATTGGCGGTTTCTTCGCCGGAGAGTCGATGTTCCACCACCAGCGCGATGCATCGAAAGTGGCCCTGGTGGCGCTGGTCGAGGCCATGCGGGCCAGCGAGGCCTGCTTGCTCGACGTCCAGTGGCTGACCCCCCACCTGGCCAGCCTGGGGGCGGTGGCCGTCAGCCGGGCCCGCTACCACGAAGTGCTGAAGGCAGCCGTGCAGCTACCGCAAATGCAGCTGGTGGCCAGTTGAGCCCGTCTCTCGCCGGGCCCGAGCGAGGCGCTCGGCTCGCCGCAACAAGTCCGGCGCTTCCAGCCGCTGGCACATATGGGCGAACCCGGGCGCCGGTCCCTGCCACGTCAGGCTGTCCAAGGCGGCAGCACCGGCAGGGAGGATGTCCCGGTCCACCACACAGGTGGCCAGCCTCTTGAAAAGCTCCGCCGCACCCCGGTTCTGTGCCAGTGCCGCCGCCAGCGAGGCCACCCGAGCGGCCGGCAGGGGCACCTCCCAGGCCGACGCTTCGAGGGGGACGGCTTCCAGGGTGGCGTACTGCCCGAGGACGGCCGACGCCGCCTTTGGCCCCCAACCAGGCACCCCGGGGAACCCGTCGGCACTGTCGCCCACCAACGCCAGCCAGTCGGGCACGGACCGCGGGCCTACGCCGAAGCGGGCCCGCACGGCATCTTCGTCGACGATGGCGTGCTTACGCCGGTCCAGGCAGACGACCTTCTGTGCCCTCACGCACTGGCCCAGGTCCTTGTCGGGAGTGCAGATCAAGATCTGCTCCGCCCTGGGGTCGTCGGACACAACGGCGGCGGCCGAGGCCAGCGCATCGTCGGCTTCCAGGTCGGTCATGGCCCACACCACCAGGCCCATCGAAGCCAGGGCCTCTTCGAACAGCGGGAACTGGACGAGCAGGTCTTCGGGGACCCCGGCCGAGCTCTTGTAGGCCGGCCAGGCGTCATTGCGCCACGACTCGATCACGTGGTCGGTGGCCACACCCATGTGGGTGGCACCAGCCTCCAACATCCCGAGCAGCGAGCCGAGAACGGCCCGCACCGCCCCGACCTCCTCGTGACCGGCCGTCTGATGCGCCGGGGCTCCGTAGTAGTGGCGGAAAAGCTCGTACGTGCCGTCAACGAGATGGGCCTTCACGGCTGGGCAGGACCCCCCGCCGGGCTTGGGCGAGCGCTTGTGGTCTTACCTGCCTGCTGGGCGCCCGACCGCTCGAGCCGCTGCTCTTCGAGGCGTTGGCCTATACGACGGACCCGCTCGGTGTGCCGGAGCAGACGCTCCCGGGCCTCGGAGGACTTGGCGTCCAGGCCGGTCAGTTCTTCCACCTTCCAGTACCGCAGAGTCGGGGCCAGGACCTGGTCGTGAAAGACGGCGACGCTGTAAATGCCCTCGGCGGCTATCGATGCCGCATGGGCCCTGTAGCCGGCGATCCCGGTGCCGGGCATGGCAAAGCCGAGCACCACTCGTTCGATCTCGCGGACCACGTCTGAGGGTTTAAGCTCGAGCGCGGCGCTGACAAGGTCCCGGTAGAAAAGGAAATGAAGGTTTTCGTCGGCGGCGACGCGCTTCATTATCTCGTAGCCGGCGGGGTCGTCGAGGGCCTTGGCGGTGTTGAAGTGAGCTATCCGGGTCGCCAGCTCCTGGAGGGCCACGTAGACCATGGTGCCCGCCGCCGACCAGGGCTCGGGCGCCACGCCCCCCGACACCTGCTGCATCCGGGCTCGCTCCAGCACCACCGGGTCCACCAGGCGTGAGACGGTCACCCAGTCGCGCAGCACGATGGAGTGACGACCTTCTTCGGCCGTCCAGCGTCGCATCCAGTCGCCCCAGGCGCCGCCGGCGCCGAAGGCTGAGGCCAGGGCGACGGTGTAGTAAGGAAGGTTGTCCTCGGTGAGCAGGTTGACGAAGATGGCGCTGCGGACGCCCTCCGAAAGGGGGGGCCCGGCGGGGGGCTCCCATGGCTTGCCGGGCTCGATGCGGCTGCCCCTCTCCCAGGGAACGAGTTCGTGGGGGAACCACTCACGAGCCCCATCGAGGTGCCGGTCGAGCAGCCTTCCCACCACCGGCTCGAGGTCGGCCAGGGCGAACGAGTTCACTGAGCTGGCAGTTTACGTGTCAAACGGCGACCGCGCAGCCCGGTGGGCGAAAGTCCGTGTGGAAAGGCCCCCAGGCCGCGATCATGGAACGGTGCTGGTGACCACCAACCTGAGCGTCGAAGTCGGCGGGCGCCTGACTCTGGAGGACGCCTCCTTCGGCGTGCGCGCCGGCGACAAGGTCGGTTTGGTGGGCCGCAACGGAGCCGGGAAGACGAGCCTGCTCAAAGTCCTGAGCGGGGAACTGGCGCCGGCCGCCGGCAAGGTCGAGACGCGGGGGGCGCTCGGTTTTCTCACTCAGGACCCGCGCCGCCTGGCTACGGAGGTGCAGGCCACGGGACTGGCGCACGTCCTGTCGGGGCGGGGCCTCGACGAAGCCGTCGTCCGGCTCGAGCGACTTCGGGCGGCGATGGAGGCGGAGCCTTCCGAGCGGGCCGTCCACAGGTACTCGAGAGCCGAGGAACGCTTCGCCGCTGCCGGCGGGTACTCGGCTGAAGCCCAGGTCCGCCAGCTCGTCGCCGGTCTGGGGCTGGCCGGGGACCGGCTCGACCTGCCCGTCGGCGTGCTGTCCGGCGGTGAACGCCGGCGCCTCGAGCTGGCCCGGATCCTCTTTGCCGGCAGTGACGTCCTGCTCCTCGACGAGCCGACCAACCACCTCGACAGCGACGCCAAGGCATGGCTCGTGAGCTTTCTCCGCTCCTACCGGGGCGCCCTGCTCGTCGTGAGCCACGACATAAAGCTGCTCGATGAGTCGATCACACGTGTCCTCCACCTCGACGAGGGCGTCCTGGTGGAGTACAAGGGCACCTACTCCCAGTACGTGGAGGTCAGGGCCAAGGACGAGGCGCGCCAGACCAAGGTGGCCGAACACCAGACGGCCGAGATCAAGCGCCTGTCAGTACTGGCGGAGTCGATGCGCCACCAAACGGCCAAGCGCGCCCGAGTGGCCAAGACCCTCGACAAGCGTGTCGCCCGCTTGCAGGCCGGCGCCGTCGCCGGGCCCGCTCGGCGCGAACGCCGCTACCGGATCAGCTTCCCCCCACCGCCCCACTGTGGTCGTGTCGTCGTCGAAGCGAACGGCCTGGCCAAGGCATACAACGGGCCGCCTGTGTTCGAGGACGTCACCTTCGCCGTGGAGCGTGGCCAGCGCCTTCTCGTCATGGGCCTGAACGGCGCTGGCAAGACCAGCCTGCTGCGCCTCCTGGCCGGCCTGAGCGAGCCGACGGCCGGTACGTGGCGGGCCGGCGTCGGCGTATCGGTCGGCTATTACGCGCAGGAGCACGAGGGCATCGTCAGTGGTCGCACTGTCGTCGACCATCTGCGGGAGCAGTCCAGTGCCCCTGAACCCGAGCTGCGCGGTCTGCTCGGCATGTTCGGCCTTGTCGGCGACAAGGCCTTCCAGGATGCATCGACGCTTTCGGGCGGCGAAAAGACGAAGTTGGCGTTGGCCCAGCTCGTGGCCGGCCGGCATAATTGCCTGTTGCTCGACGAGCCCACCAACAACCTGGACCCACCGTCGCGCCAGGGCATCGGCCGGGCCCTTTCGGAATGGCCCGGGGCCATGGTCGTGGTGAGCCACGACTCGGGTTTTGTGGCCGAGCTGGCCCCCGACCGGGTGCTTCTCATGCCGGACGGCGACGAGGACGCTTGGAGCGACGACCTCCTCGACCTCGTCAGCATGGCCTGACGGTAGAGCCGGCCTCAGCCGACCTCGCGCCTGCCCTCCAGGGCCCGGCCCAGGGTGAGCTCGTCGGCATACTCCAGGTCGCCGCCGACCGGGAGCCCGCTGGCGATACGGGTCACTTTGACCTCAAGGTCCTTGAGCAGGCCCGCCAGGTACAGCGCGGTGGCGTCGCCCTCGATGTTGGGGTTGGTGCACAGGATCACTTCCTTCACCCCTTCCGCTTCGATCCGGCCCAGGAGCTCTCGTATGCGCAGCTGCGCCGGACCGATGCCGTCGATGGGGCTGATGGCACCCAAGAGCACGTGGTAGCGGCCCCGGAACTCGCCCGTCTTTTCGACGGCGACAACGTCGCGGGGCTCTTCCACGACGCACAGGACAGCCGGGTCGCGCCGGGCATCGGTGCAAATGCCGCATTCGGCGCCGGCGGCGCCCTCGGCCACGTTGAAGCACCGTCGGCACCAGGTGACCTTCGTTTTGGCCGCATTGATCGATGAGGCCAGGCGGGCGGCGTCCTCGGCCGGAGATTTCAGGATGTAAAAGGCGATCCGTTGGGCCGACTTGGGGCCTATACCGGGCAGGCGGCCGAGCTCGTCGATGAGTTCCTGGACCGGTGCGGCGTACATGACCTAGCCCTCGAGCACTGAGGAGCCGGGGAAGGCCTGGAGTATGCGTTGCTCGGCCGAGACCTCAGGCAGTGGAGGGGCGGCGACCATCTCGTCCATCTCGTCCAGGTCGTAGGTCTCTTCGGGGGCAGGCGGAGGCCCGACCGGCCCCTGACCGGGCCCGTGGCGGTTGTCGAGTACCAGGCGCAAGGGGACCGGCCGGCCGAAGTGGGCGGTGAGGGCGCTCTCCGCCTCAGCTTGAAAATTGCTGGCCCGAGCCAACAGGCCCGCACCGGGCAGCCCGAAAACGGCCGCTGCGCTGGTCACTTCGATGAAACGCCCTCCGGCCAGGTAGACCTTTGCCGGTCGGGACAGCTGGTTGAGGATGGTGTCGCCCCATGCCTTGGTGAGCTCGTCCCGGCTGGGCAGCGCCGATATGCCCGGGCCGCGGCCAGACAGGTCGCGGCCAGCCGGCAGGACCTCAGGCATCGGCGCCACCGGCGCCAGGCTGGCTACTGGAGGGACGGCCCGAGCCGGGCCGGAGGGAGCAGGCATGCCCTCGCCCGACGAGCCGCCGGCGCGAAGGAAGGCGCCAAGCGCCACCTTCGGCTGGGCTGGGCCGGCCGTGGGAGCCCTTTGCCCTTCCGGACCGGCCTCTTGCACCATCCCCGGCTCAAGCCGGGTGGTCGGGAGCGGGCCAGGTGTGGTACCCCCGAAGGCAGTCTCCACCGACCTCGGAGAGATGGGAGACGGGCCAGTAGGAGAGCCGGTCTTCTCCGCCAGCGCCCTTTCCAGCCGCTCGACCCTCTCCAGGAGCGCCCCCGGGCTCGGGTCGACGGAGGCGGAGACGAGACGGATCAGGGCTACCTCCAGCGTGACCCGGGGGTCGACCGAATCCCTCATGTCGACCAGGGCCTGGCCCAAGGTTTCCATGGCCCGCACCAACAGGGGTAAGCCCATTTGGCGGGCGTTCTCGGTCAACCGCGGCGTGGCCGCCGCGGGCAGCAGTACCAACGATGGCGCCTGAATGGAGAGGAAGGCGTTGCGCAGGTGCTCCAACAGGTCGTTGCCCAACCGGCGGGGTTCCCGGCCGGCCATCACTGCCCTGGCCACTGCCTGCAAAGTCTGGCCCACATCCCGCTCGGCCAGGGCCTCGGCCAGCTCGGCCACCAGGCCCGCCTCGTCTTCGTCGCTGCCCGAAGCGGCCAGCTGTTCGAGTGCCGACTCGGCGTCCCGGGCCGAACCTCGGCCCCGTTGCACGGCGAGCCGGACGGTCGTGGGGCCCAGAGCCAGGCCGGCGTCCTCGTTTATCTTCGTCAGGAGGTCGGTAAGGACGTCGCCGTCCAGGAGCCGGAACTCGAAGTGCTGGGTGCGAGAAAGTATCGTCGGCAGCACTTTTTGCGGGTCCGTGGTAGCCAGTACGAACACGACGTGGCTGGGAGGCTCCTCGAGCGTCTTCAGCAGGGCGCTGGCGGCATCGCTGGTGAGCTGGTGAACCTCGTCGATGATGTAGACCTTCCAGCGACCGGGCGTCCCGAGCGCCACCCGGGACAGCAGGTCGCGCATTTCTTCAAGTTTGCGGTTGGAGGCGGCGTCGAGCTCGAACACGTCCATGGACGCCCCGGCCCGGATGGCGGTGCACGAGAGGCATGTGCCGTCTGGCTCGCCGTCCTGGGGGGACTGGCAGTTGAGCGCCATGGCCAGGATGCGCGCTGTGGAGGTCTTACCCGTGCCGCGTGGGCCGCTGAAAAGGTAAGCATGCGCCACCCGGCCCTCCCGAACGGCGTTGCGTAGCGCCCGGGTGACGTGCTCCTGGCCTCTCACATCGGCGAAGCGCTGAGGGCGGTAGCGACGGTAAAGGGCCTGGTAGGGCTGGTCAGCGGCTGTCCCACCTGCGGATGGGGCAGGTGGGGTAGCAATGCCCGGCGGGCCCTCCAGGGCGTGAACGACTTGGTCTGCTTGGGCGTCTTCAGCCACGGGGCCCAGCCTAATGGGGGCCCGTGACGTGGGCGCAGAAGCTACTCGGTCCCGCCCTAGGGCGCCGCACCACCACCGGGTGCGGGCGCAGGGGTGGGGGCGCCCGAGGCCGGCCCGGTGCCCAGGCCCGTGCCCGGGCGGAGCCACTGGCAGGCGTACCCCGGGCTAAGGCCGAGAGCCGAGCGCAGAAGGCTCGAGGTGGCGGCGCTCCGGCGATAAAGGCGCTCGAGCGTTGCTGTCGCCGGGGCGGTCGCGCCCCGCCGGATTATTCTTCCGAGCTGGAGCACGTACCCCCGTAGGGACGTCTCGAAGTCGGCGGCGAGGGCGGCGGCGTGCCCGGGGAACCTGATTCCGTCCAGGCGGTCCAGTAGCTGGGAGTCCGCGTTCATCTCCGACAAGAAGTCCTGAGGTCGCGCCTTGCCGCCGTTCTCGCCTATGGCGCGTGAAACGGCGGTCCACCGGGGCACGACGGCGTTCGACGCCGCTACGTAGGCCAAGGTCGCGGGAGAGGCCCCCGGGGGAGCCGAATCCTGGCACAGGCCAGCCGGCGCTTGGCCTGCAGCTAATGAGGCCGGAACGGTCGACGCCGCCGAGCTGGCTTGGCCCCCGAGACCGGCAAGGCCGCCGTCGGCCCGGGCCAACGGCCCGGCCAGGTGCACCTTCTCACCGCCCCCGGCAGTGGCCGAAGAGCTTGCGATCGCCACGCCGAGGGCCACTAAAGCGGCGAGGAGCACTACCGAGCCGACCATGAGCGGGGCCCTCTTCCCCCGCCGGGGACGGCGGCCCCCGGCCCCGGCACGCGCCGGGCGCTCCCCGGGGCGGGGGCCCAGCGAGCTCCTCGACTGAGCCGGCACCAGGCTCCCGGGGCCGGTCGGCGCCGGACCAGTCTCCCCCGGACCAGTCTCCCCCGGACCGGTCT
>JBEKNX010000168.1:0-9256 GCA_049522375.1 Acidimicrobiales bacterium
ACCCGGGTGCAGGCGAAGGCGTTGGAGCCCGCCACCCGGTCGATCCGGCGGTGGCCCAGGGCCGCCAGGTGCTCCACGATCTGGCGGATGCCCGAGGTGTCGTTGCCGGGGAAATAAGGCACGGCGCCGGTCGCTCCGGGCCCGCCGACTATCACGGTCGGCAGGTGGAGCTGCTCGACTTGAGGGACCCTCGGGTCTTCGACCCGGAGGTCCACGAGGAGCACGCCGTCCACGTGGCGCTCCGCCCACCAGCGGCGCAGCGCCACCGTCTCCGCCTCCACGTCCTCGACGATCTGCAACATGAGGGCCACCTGGCGAGCCGACAGTTCGGCCTCGATGCCGGAGAGCAGCTTGGAGAAGAACGGCTCGTAGGCCAGGGTCCGGGCCGGCCTGGCCAGGGCCAGCCCGCAGGCGCCCGAACGCGACGCAGACAGGGCCCGGGCGGCCCGGTTGGGCTGCCAGCCCGCCTCGGCGGCGACGGCGAGGATGCGCTGGCGGGTCGGCTCGGACAAGCCCGGGTTGCCATTTAAGGCGTACGACACCGAGCCCTTCGAGACGCCGGCCCGTTGCGCTATGTCCGCGATGGTCGGCCTGCGTGGGCCTACCTGCCTGCGTGGCACAGCCTGCTCTCTCCTAGTCCTGGGTGGCGCTCACTTTACAGAAGCGGCCTGAGCGCCTCAAAGCGACCGGCCCCGCCGGCCCCGCCCAAGGCGGGCACGGGGAGCGCCCGCCGGCCCTATTCCCACTCGATGGTGCCAGGCGGCTTGCTCGTGATATCGAGCACGACCCGGTTTATTTCGTTTACCTCATTGGTGATCCGCGTGGACACCCGGGCCAGGACGTCGTAGGGCAGGCGGGAGAAATCGGCCGTCATGGCATCCTCACTGCTCACGGGGCGCAGGACCACCGGGTGGCCGTAAGTGCGGCCGTCGCCCTGCACGCCGACGCTGCGCACGTCGGCCAGCAGCACGACCGGGCACTGCCAGATCTCGCCGTCCAGGCCGGCCCGGGACAGCTCTTCCCTGGCGATGGCGTCCGCTTGGCGCAGGATGCGCAGGCGCTCCTCGGTGACGGCTCCGACGATCCGTATGGCCAGGCCGGGCCCGGGGAAGGGTTGGCGCCAGACGATCTCTTTGGGCAGGCCGAGCTCCTCCCCCACGGCCCGGACCTCGTCTTTGAACAACCTGCGCAGAGGCTCGACGAGCTCGAAGCTCAGGTCATCGGGCAGCCCGCCCACATTGTGGTGGCTCTTGATGTTGGCTGCTCCCTCGCCGCCCCCGGACTCGACCACATCGGGGTAAAGGGTGCCCTGGACGAGGAACCTCACTTCATCGGAGTGCTCCCGGCCCTGGGCGCGGATTATGTCCGCGGCTGCGCCCTCGAACGCCCGGATGAACTCCCGGCCGATGGCCTTGCGCTTGGCCTCGGGGCCGGTCGGGTCGGGCAGCGCCGACAGGGCGTCCAGGAACCGGCGCCGGGCGTGGACGGTGTGCAACCGGACGCCGGTCGCCTTCACATAGTCCTGCTCGACCTGCTCGCGCTCGCCCTCGCGCAGAAGCCCGTGGTCCACAAAAACGCAGGTGAGCTGGTCGCCCACGGCCCGCTGGACCAGCGCCGCGGCCACGGCCGAGTCCACCCCGCCCGACAGCCCGGCGATAACCGTGTGGCTGCCCACCAGGTCCGCTATCGATTTGACCGACGCCTCGATGATGCTGCCGGTCGTCCAGGTCGGAGCGATCCCGGCGCAGCGGTACAGGAAGTTCTCGATGATGCGCTGGCCGTTGTCGGTGTGGACGACCTCGGGGTGCCACTGCACGGCGTACAGGCGACGGGCCGGGTCCTCGAACGCCGCTATCCGGGCGCCGTCAGTGGAGGCCGTACAGGCAAAACCCGCGGGCAGCTCCACGGCGGCGTCCCGGTGCGACATCCACACCGATTGACGGGCGGGCAGGCCTGCCAACAGGGCGGCCCTCGAGTCAATGTCCGCCTCGGTGCGGCCGAACTCGCCTTTGGGGGTGTGGCCCACCGCACCGCCCAGGGCGACGGCCATCGCCTGCAGGCCGTAGCAGATGCCCAGGACCGGCACACCGGCGCTGAACAGCGAAGGGTCAGCCTTCGGCGCACCCGGAGCGTAGACGCTGTCGGGACCGCCGGAGAGCACCAGCGCGCTCGGCCGGCGGGCGACGATGTCGGCCACCGGAGTGGTATGAGGGATTATCTCGCTGTAAACCCGGGCTTCGCGCACCCGCCGGGCAATCAGCTGGGCGTACTGCGCCCCGTAGTCGACCACCAGGACCGGGCCCGGCTGGTCGGCGCGCCGGGTCATCGGGACAGCGTACACGGCGCCACACCGGGCCCGGCCCCGGCGGCGCTAAGGCAAAAGGGCCCGTTCTTCCCCGCTGTAGACCTTGAACCTGTCATTGCGCAGGAACCCCACCAGTGTGAGCCCGAACTCGCGGGCCAGCTCCACGGCGAGGCTGCTCGGCGCCGACACCGAACAGAGCGCGGCGGCTCCCGCGGCGAGCGACTTCTGGACGAGCTCGAAACTCGACCGCCCGCTGACCACCAGCACCTGGCCGGCCAGGGGCAGCCTGGCTTGCATGAGCGCCCACCCGACCAGCTTGTCCAGGGCGTTGTGGCGCCCAACGTCCTCACGAAGGGCAACCAGCTCGCCCCCCGCGGAGAACAAACCGGCGGCGTGCAGCCCGCCTGTCGTATCGAACAGCCGCTGCGCCCGGCGCAACTTCGCCGGCAGGGAACGAAGCATGTCGGCCGAGAACGACGGCCCGTCCGGCACCGGCTCGTAGCCGCGGCGGCGCAAAGCCTCCATGGTCGCTTTGCCGCACACCCCGCAGGCGCTCGTAACCGAGAAGTGCCGCTCGAGGGGGGCCAGGTCCGCCGGTGCGACCCCGGCCAGTTCGACGTTGACGATGTTATAGCGCTGCTGCTCGGCGACATCCCTGTCGACGCAGTAGCTGACCCGGCGCAACTGTTCCCTGGTCCTCAAGATGCCCTCGCTGAACATGAACCCGGCCGCCAGTTCGAAATCGGCACCGGGGGTCCGCATGGTGACGGCCACCGGGTGGCGGGCGCCCCCGCTCAGCAGACGGATCTCGAGGGGTTCCTCGGTGGCCAGAGAGTCCTCACCCCGATGGGCCGCTCCAGGCAGCACTTCCCAGGCCGAGAAACGCGCCACGGGCCCCGGCCGAGCCACAGCCACCGGCTAGGCTCCCGGCCCGGCCGCGGCCGTCCCGACCTCCACACGGACTACGGCGGTGTAGTCCGGGATGCCTGAGGAGGGGTCGCGACGGCTCCGGTCCAACAGGACCTCCCCTTCGGGCCAATGCACCTGGAGCGTCCCCCGGGTCACGGGGGCTATGCGGGCGAGGCCCGCCATCTCGCCGCTGTTGCTGCGCAACAGCACGGGAGTGCCGTCGGCGGCCCCGAGCGCGATCGCGTCCTCGCCGTTGATCAGTACCGCCTCCCGGTCGGCACCCGTATGGCCGTCACGGTCGCCCTGGACCATGCTGTTGAACTGGCGCCCACGCCGGGTGGTGACCAAGAAGGCGCCGTGAGGGACATCTCTTTGGGGCAGGGCGACGGCGCTGAAGCGCGCCCTGCCGTCCGGCGTCGGGAACCTCCATCCCGCGCACAACATCGGCCCGCCGTACTGGAACTGGTCGCCTTCGGCCTCCAGCGTGCGCATGAGGGCGTAGTTCGGGACGAGACGGGAGATCTCCTCCCGGATCTCCGGCGTTCCCGAAAAATAGACCTGTTTTGCCAGCTCCGGCCGGGCCCGCCGGGCGAGCTCGGTGAACACCTCCCATTCCGGGCGCGCCTCTTCTATACGGGGGCCGGCGATCTCAGGACTGTAGATGACCCGGCGCTCGGTGGAGGTCTCGGTCACGCCGCCTCTCATCTCGTACCGGGTCTGGGCCGGCAGGACCACGACCGTGTCAGCCGGGTCGACCAGCATCTGGGCGGACAGGACGATGTCCAGGTGGACGCGCAACGGCACGCGCCCGAGGGCTTGGCGCACATAAGCCGGCCCCGGCAGCACTTCGGTGAAATTACCGCCCGAGGAGATGAGCACGTCGAGCCGTCCCTCGTGGGCGGCGTCGACCATCTCCGGCGCCGTGAGCCCCGGTGCCGTGGGGACTTCGAAGCCCCAGGCCTCGGACAATCGGCGGGCGCTTTCCTCTGTAATAGGCGAACCGCCGGGGAAGGAGGTCGCGTAGGCGCCCATCTCTGCGCCGCCCTGGACGCCCGAATGGCCCCGGACCGGCATCAAACCGCATTTCTCCCGTCCCACAAAACCACGGGAGAGCGCGATATTGACGACAGCGCGCACCGCGTGCTCACCGAAGCTGTGCTGGGTGACCCCCATGCTCCAGACGATCACCGCCGTCCTGGCGTTGGCGAGCATGCGGGCGAATTCCAGCATCTCGTGGCGCGTGGTGCCCGAGGCGGTCTCGAGGGCCTCCCAGCTCTGGCCGCCAAGTTGGGCGGACATCTCTGTGAAACCGGTCGTAAAGCCGTCGACGAACGCAGCGTCCAGCCATTCGCGTTCGATCATGTACTTCAACGCTCCGTTGAGGAAGGCGATGTCACCACCAACGCTCACCTGAAAGAAACGGTCCGTCATCTTGGTCCCGAAAACGGCGCTTTCGAAATTCGACGGCACCCAGTAACGCTCCATGGCCGGCTCGCGATAGGTGTTGACCACCGCCACCTGGGTGCCGGTCTTACGGGCGTGGTAAAGGTACTTCATCATCACCGGCTGGTTTTGCGCCACGTTGGAACCGATGAACACGACGAGGTCCGTGCCGATCAAGTCCGTGTAGGAACACGTGGTGGCCGCCACCCCCAGGGCGTCCTTCAGGGCCGCCGTGCTCGGTGAATGGCACAGCCGGGCGGCGCTGTCTATGGAGTTGGTGCCCAGGGCGCGCACCGCCTTTTGGGCCGCGTAGTAGTTCTCGTTGGGTTGGCCCCGGCTTGTCATATAGACGCCCAGACGATCGGCCGCGGTCTCCCGCAAGCGTCCGGCGACGAGGTCTAGCGCTTCGTCCCAATGGACGCGTGTGAAACCGGCTTCGCCCCGCCGGCGCAACATGGGATAGGGCAGGCGACCCAGGTTGTGAAGCTCCGTGCTCTTGTTCGCCCTCAACTTCTCGACGTCGCTCAGGAGAGCGCCGTCCAGGGCCGGCGCGGTGTTCAGGCGGAGGAGCCGGAGCCGGACGTTGCACAAATGGACCTGGTCGAGGGCCCAGTCCCGCATCCCTGACGTACCCAGGGCGCAGCCGTCGCAGACGCCGTGGTTGAGGATGCGCCAGGCGTAGGCCAGGTTGTCCCTGTTGTCACCGATGGCGTCGATAATCGACCGGTAATTGTTGGGCTTGCTCTCGCCCGCCCCGAACGGCACCATCGACACCCACAGCGAGGGGTCGAACAGTTTCTCCTTGCCGCGGTTACGGGCCACTGGCCCTCCGCTTGACCGGCACCGTCGAGACCATAGACCGGTGATGCTACCCCAGCCCGGCCTGCCCAGCCCGGCCTGCCCAGCCGGCCCCACCGACCCGTCCTGAGCGGGAGCTTGTAGCTTTAAGCCGATGCCGGGTATGAGCAAGATCCACTTCAGCCTTCACACCGCCCTGACAGCCTGGCAGTGGAGCCCGTTCTCGGTATGCGTGCCCGTGGCCCTGGTGGTCATCAGCTGCTTCTACCTGAGAGGTGATTGGCGGCTGGCGGCGAGGGGCCGGCGCTGGCCGGCCCGCCGGACGGTGGCGTTCCTCGCCGGCCTGGTCGCCGTCGAGCTGGCCCTGCAGTCCCCGGTCGCCACGTTCACGGCGTCGTACTTCGAGGCGCACGTGGTCCAGCACCTTCTGTTGATGGTCGTGGCCCCGCCCCTGCTGGCCCTCGGCGCGCCCTCCACGCTCCTGCTCCAGACGGCCAGCCGGGCCAACAAGAAGAGATGGCTGGCGGTGCTGCGGTCGCGGCCTTTTGCCATCGTCACCCACCCGGTGCTGGTCTGGTTCTTCTACTTCGGGGCCATGTTTGCCTTTTTCCTGAGCCCGCTGCTCAATTTCGCCATGGAGCACATGGCCCTCATGGACGCCATAAACCTGGCTTTCCTGCTGGGAGGCACTTTCTACTGGTGGCCCATGGTGGGGCTGGACCCCATCGTGCACTGGAAAATGGGCTACGGGGCCAGGATCGCCAACCTGGCCCTCGGCGTCCCTTTCGAAGCCTTCCTCGGCATAGCCATCATGTCCCAGCGGGCTCCCATTGCCTCCATGTACACAGTGCCCAGTACCCGGGCCGGCGGCGCCCTGCTGTGGGCCGCCACCGAAGTGGCCACTTTCACCGGCATGGTCCCCATAGTCCTGCAGTGGGTACGGGCCGACGACCGGGCCGGCCGCAGGGCCGACGACCGGGCGGCGCGGGCGGCGGCGGGTCGCCTGCGGGCCCGGACGGACCTGGCCCCCGCCAACTTGGCCCCGGCCGACCTGGCCCTGGCCGACCTGGCCCTGGCCGGCGAACCTCGGGCGACGACTTCGCTTCTGGGCGAGAAGGTCAGGCCCTTGTTCCAACCGGGGAACTCGAGCTGGGAAGCCATGTGGAGGGCCAAGGCCGGCTTCGTCCCGTCGGCCCGGCCCGAGGGCGGCGCCCGGTCGGCCGGGGACCAGGACGGGGACCCGGCCGGGAGCGCGTAACACACCTCGAAGCACTGGCTCTTTGGGGCTCGCCAGCCGGGGGCGGCGGCGGCCTCAAGGGGAAAGGCCGTCCGGGTCGAGGACCCAAACTTCGAGCGGTTCGCCCGCCGCCACTCCCTCGCCGTCCGGTAGGAAGGCCAGCGCGTTGGCGGCAGCCAGGGCGCGTAGCTGGTGCGAGCCCTGCCCCCCGGACGGCCGCGCTTCCAGGCCTGCGGGCCCCGTCTTTACCGTCACCCGCACGAGGTGCAGCCTGCCGTCGGGGTGCCGGCGCATATCGGACGCGGCCACGGCCGGCAAACGGGGCCGCTCCAGGCTGCGCTGGCCCGCCATGAGGCGCAGCGCAGGCCGGGCGAACAGCTCGTAGGAGACGAGAGCCGAGACGGGGTTGCCCGGGAGCCCGAAAACGGGGGTCGAACGCGGGGGGAAGGTGGAAAACGCGAAAGGTTTTCCCGGTCTTACCGCCACCTGCCACCAGCGGGCCTGCTGGCCTCCCAGCTCCTCCAGCACGACCCTCACGATGTCGCGGTCACCGACGCTGACCCCGCCACTGGTGAGCACGGCGTCGCAGGCCTGGGCCGCCTGGACGAGGGTGTGGGCCAGGGCTCCCGGTTCGTCGCCGGCCCAACCGAGGTCGACGGCCTGGAACCCGTCGGCCCGCAACCGGGCCAGCAGACTGGGGCGGTTGCTGTCGCGGATCTTGCCCGGTGCGAGAGGGCCGGTGATCGCCACGAGCTCGTCCCCCGTGGAGACCACGCCGACCCGTGGCCGGGGGAAAACGTCCACCTGAGCGACGCCCAGGCTGGCCAGCACGCCTATGTGGGCGGGGCCGAGGCTTTCCCCGGCGGCGAACACCTCCTCCCCGGCGGCGATGTCGTCGCCCGGGCGGCGCACGTTGGTCCCCGGCCCGACAGCCTCTTCGATCAACACCCAGCCGTCTCGGGGCCGGGTGTGCTCGATCATGCAGACGGCATCGGCACCATCGGGTAGGGCGGCCCCCGTCATGATCCGCACTGCTTCGCCTTCCCCCACCACCAGGGCCCCGGGGTCGTCGCCGGCCATGAGCTGACCGACCACCCGGAGCTTGGCGGGGCCGGCGGCGACATCCCGCGCCCGGAGCGCGTAGCCGTCCATCGACGAGTTGGCGAAGGGCGGGACGGTCTCGGTCGAAAAAATGGGCCGAGCAGCCACGAGCCCGAGGGCGTCGGCCAGGGGCACCCGCACCGCGTCTAGAGGGCGGCAGCTGGAGAGCACTGAACGGCGGGCCTCTTCGACCGTGACCAGGCCGCTCACGGCTGACGGGGCCACAGCGCGGCGAAAGCCGTAGGTTGGTGCACCAGCGTCATGGTACAGACCGGGCAAACAACACGTGCCCTGACAGCCGGTGAGATATGGTCGAGACAAGTCGCAAGGAGCGCCAGTTGCGGTTGCTTTTGCCTGAAGCCTCTGAGCGGGTCAACCTGTTCGAGCTCTATTCCCGAGACGTCCAGATCCCCCCTGACCGGCCCTTCGTGCGTGTGAACATGGTCTCGACCCTGGACGGTGCGGTCGCTTTTTCGGGGCGGGCCGGCAGCCTCGGGGGCCCCGGGGACAAGCTGCTGTTCTCCGTCCTGCGGTCGCTGGCCGATGTGGTCCTGGTCGGAGCGGGCACGGTACGCGTCGAACGTTACGGGCCGGCGAAACTGCCTCTGGAGGCGCAGGAGATCCGCCAACACCGGGGGCAGGCCGCCCTACCGACGATAGCGGTGGTGACGCGGTCGGGCGTATTGGATTTTGGGTCGCGGCTCTTCACCGGCGACGGGCCGAGGCCCATAGTTATAGCGGCCGACGACACCCGCCCTGACGCCTTGGCGAGCGCCGCCGGTGTGGCCGAGGTGCTCAGGACCGGTACCGGTGCCGTGGACCTGGCTTCGGCACTGAGGGCCCTCGGTGAAAGGGGCCTCAAGCACGTCCTGTGCGAGGGCGGGCCCACGCTGAACTCGGCCTTGGCCGCCGCGCAGCTGGTCGACGAGCTGTGCCTGACGCTCTCGCCGAAGCTGACCGGTTGCGTCGGGGGCGAGCTTACCGGTGGCTGGCTGGGCAGCAGCAGCGTCTGGTCCACCCTCACCGAGCCCGTCACAGGAAGGGCTTTCGAAATGGGAAGGCCTTTCGGGGGCCCACCCCTGGCTCAGCTGCTCGACCTGGACCTGGCCCACGTGGTCGAGGAGGACAGTTTTCTGTTCCTACGGCTGCGGGCCCATTACAACGGAGGCCCGCCGGCCGCGTGACCGCCAGCTTGCGCTGCCCCCGGGCCCCCAGGCATGTCGCCGTCCTGGGGCGGCGGGGGAGGCATCAAACGGAACGAGGCACGGTCCATCTCCCGGCCGTCGACGCGCACGCTGAAGTAGTACGTGCCCAGTTCAGGCAAGCCCAGGCCGAACATGGGGATCGCCATGGGCATGCTCCATTCGTCGCCCGGCAGCATCTGCGGCGAACGGGGAGCGACAAAGTAGGCGATGAACATGCCGCTGTCGGCCGGGTCGTTACCCTCGGGCAGCTCGTCGGCC
>JBEKNX010000169.1:0-9222 GCA_049522375.1 Acidimicrobiales bacterium
AGCCACCTTCTTACTGGTGGCCCGATGGCCACGCCCGCCCGGGCGTGGGTAGCGGCCTCGCCGTCCCTGGGAGGGCGGGCCGCTCGGATGTCGCGGCTGGGCGCGGGAGCACGGGAGGCAGCGACAAGCCACCGGGGCTGATGCGGCGAGCATGGCAGCGGGTCGGGGCCACGTTGGCGGCGATCGCCGCGTTCCTGGCGAAGTTCGGTGCGCTGCTTCTCAAGCTCAAGTACGTCGGCTTGGTGCTGTCGATGTTCGTGTCGGTCGTGGCCTACTCGCTGCTGTTCGGGTGGTCCTTCGCTGTCGGCATTGTTCTTTTGATCCTGGTCCACGAAATGGGCCACGTGATCGAGCTCCGTCGCCAGGGCGTGCCCGCGTCGGCACCGCTTTTCATCCCGTTCCTGGGCGCCTTCGTCAACATGAAAGCAACGCCGCGCAGCGCCTTCCAGGAAGCAATGTCAGGCCTGGCCGGTCCGCTGGTCGGGACCGCCGCCTCCGCGGTGGTGGCTTTCTGGGCCAATGCCACAGGCTCCAAGTTCTTGATGGCGCTGGCCTTTTTCGGGTTCTTTGTGAACCTTTTCAACCTGCTGCCCGTGCTCCCCCTGGACGGCGGCCGGGCAGTGGCCGCCTTGCACCCAGTGCTGTGGTTGGTGGGGCTGGTATGCCTGGTCGGGTTCGAGGTCCTCTTCCCCAGCCCGGTCGTCCTGATCGTGCTGGTGCTGGGCGGATTTGAGCTCTGGCACCGCTGGCGTAACCGCAACAGCCCTGCTTCACGCGCTTACCACTCATTGCTGCCCGCCCAGCGCTGGACCGTGGCCACCATCTATGTGCTGTTGATCGGGGCGGCGATCGTGGGCGCCCAGTTGACCTACGTGGCCCGCAGCCTCTAGGCACCGAAATGCGAAAAGTGCTGTAATTGCGACCAGCATTGTGACCTGGGCCCTCGACCTGGACGGCGTCGTATGGTTAGCCGGTCGGGCACTGCCGGGCGCGGCGGGAGCGGTTGAGACTTTGCGCCAGGCCGGCGAGCGGGTGGTCTTCCTAACCAACAATTCCGGCCCCCTGGTCGCCGGGCACGTGGACGCCCTGGCCCAGATAGGCATCGAGTGCGCGCCGCAGGACCTGGCCACCTCGGCCCAAGCGGCGGCGTCCTTGTTGGCCAGGCACAGTCGGGCCGCCGTCATCGGTGACGAAGGCATAAGAGAGGCGCTGGTGGCCCGGGCCGTACAAGAGGTCGATGCCGCCGACGGCCCCGACGCCGTCATCGTGGGCCGCACGCTCCACCTGGACTACGCGGCGCTCGCTGCCGCGGCCACGGCCGTGCGCAAGGGCGCCCGGTTCATAGCCGCCAACGCCGATGCCACGTTCCCGACCGGAGGCCCCGACGGGCTCCTGCCCGGTGCCGGGGCGTTGGTGGCGTTCGTGGCCACCGCGGCTGGCCGGTCAGCGGAGGTAGCCGGCAAACCTCACGAGGCGATGGCTGCTCTGGTGAAAGCGCGCTTCGGCCAATTGAGCGTCATGGTCGGCGACAGGCCTGATACCGACGGGCTTTTTGCCAAGCGGGTCGGCGCCCGCTTCGGACTGGTCCTGTCAGGGGTGACGCAGGTCTCCGACCTCCCCGTGGACCCGGCACCGGACCTGCTGGCCCGCGACCTAGCCACGCTGGTCGGCGACTACCTGCGCCAGCGTTGACTCGCCGCCCAGCAACAACGCCGGGAGTTGGCCCATATCAGTGAAAATGTGGTCGGCCAGGGACAGGTCCTCGGGCGGTGTACGGGCGGCAAAGCCGAGCACCGCCATGCCCGCCGCCCGCCCGGCCTGGGTACCTGCTTCGGAGTCCTCCACGACGACACAGTTCTCGGGCCGGGCCCGCATCGACTTGGCGGCCAGGAGGAAAACATCAGGGGCGGGTTTGCCGTCGGCCACGTCGTCGGCGCCCCACCAGCGTCCCGCGAAACGCTCGCTCAGCCCGGTCGTCCTGAGGGCCAGAGAGATCACCTCGCGCCGGCTCGAGGATGCCATGCAGTACGGCAGACCGGCTGCGTCCAGGATGTCGAGCACGCCCACGACGCCGGGGACGGGCCGAAGCTGGGCCCGGATCAGTTCGGCTACCCGGGCCAGGTAGCGGTCCTCGAAATCGGCTGGCAGCGGCCGCCCGCTGCCCTGTTCGACCCAGCGGCGGGTGTTGGGCAGGCTGATCCCTCTGAAGGCTTGGTCGCATTCGTCGGGTGTCATGGGGTGGCCCAGGGCAGTGAGAATTTGCGACGTGGCGACCGACGCCAACGGCTCGCTGTCGACGACGACGCCGTCGTTATCGAAAATCACGAGTTCCCACGGCAGGTCGTACACCGGCCCGACGCTACCAGCGACCTGCGATCGGCGTCCCCCCGGCCCAGGCCTCCTCCGGCGGCCCTACACTTCGGGTATGGGAACAGAAGATGAGCTGAAGCGCTGCGGCCAGGCGGCCGCCGCCCTTATGGGAGTGGCAGCGGCAAGGGCCAAGCAGGTGGCCGAGCAGCTGCTCGGCTCTCGGGGTGCCAAGGAGGACGCCAAGCACCGCGCTGAAAGCCTGGTCGACGAAGGCAGGAAGGCTGCTGCCGACGTCGTCAGCGCCTTGCGCAAAGAGGCCTCTGTCCTTTTCAGGGACCTCGAGCATCTGGAGGAACACCTGAGAGGGGCAAAGGGCTCGGCCACGGCGCCTACCGGTACCGGGCCAGCCCCTGGCGACGAGGCGGTCGGGCGCACCCGAGCGACCACGGCGAAAGCGGCGGCGAGGAAAACGACGGGGGCGCGCAAGAGCGCGCCGGCCGCCAATGCGCCGGCCGCCAAGACGGCATCCGTGCGCAAGAGCGCGCCAGTCGCCAAGGCACCCGGGGCCGCCAAGGGCGCGCCAACGGCGAAGACGGCCGGACGGCGGAGCGCAGCGCCCGAAAAGGCGGCCGGCGCCGGCAGAAAGACGGCGGCCGCCAAGGCCCCCGCCGCCCGTAAAGCCGGCGGCGCCAGCCAGGACGGAAGCACCGGGAGCGGGCCATCGAACCGGGGACGGGCCTGAACTGGGTGCCAAGAAGAGGCTCGATGCCGAGCTCGTCGCCCGAGGACTGGCGCCCAGCCGAGCCGAGGCGGCCGCCCTTGTCAGCGCCGGCCGCGTGCTTGTCGCGGGCGCGGTGGCAGACAAGTCGTCCCGCCAGGTCGCCCCGTCCGAGCCGCTCGTAGTCAAGGACCTGCCCCCCCGTTTTGCCAGCCGGGGCGGCGAGAAGTTGGACGCCGCCATCCATCACTTCAAGCTGGACGTCGTCGGCCGCCACGCCCTCGACGCCGGCGCCTCGACCGGTGGGTTCACCGACTGCCTGCTCGCCCACGGGGCGGCGCACGTCGTTGCGGTCGACGTCGGGCACGGCCAATTGTTGGAGAGGCTCCGCCGGGACCCGCGGGTAGAGGTGGTGGAGCGCGCCAACGTGCGCTATCTGGGACCGGCCGACCTGGGAGGGCGCCGCTTCGACGTGGTGGTGGCGGACTTGTCTTTTATTTCGCTCATGATGGTGGCGCCGGCGTTGCTCGCCCTGGCCAAGCCCGAGGCCGACCTCGTCGTGCTGGTTAAGCCCCAGTTCGAGGCGGGACGCGCCGTGGTGTCCAAGGGCAAAGGAGTGGTGCGGGACCCCGAGGTGTGGGCGAGCGTCCTGTGCGACGTCGCCGGCGCCTTCGAGGCGAACGGGGCCACCGTGGTGGGGGGAATGGCGTCGCCGCTGCTCGGAGCGGAAGGCAACGTCGAGTTTTTCCTGCATTTGCGTAGCGGTGCCAAACCGCTGCGGGCCCGCGCCGTGCCGCCGGACCTATCCCCGGCAGGACCGGCCACTTCAGGACCGGCCACTTCAGGACCGGCCACTTCAGGACCGGCCAATTCTCCACTGGCCCGGTCCATGGACGAGCTGGCCCTTTCGGTGGTGCCCCCCCGTGTTCCCATCGGCCGTGGCCGCGGGAGGCAGTGAAATGGCCAGGATCGGCTTTGCTCCTCACGCCGAGCGTCCCAAGGCAGTGAAAATTGCCAAGTCGGTCGGTGCCTGGTTGGCCCTGCATGGCCACGAGGCCGTGTTCCTGGACGAGGCGTGCCCACCTCAGGCCAAGCCGGAGAACATTTCCGACCTCGACCTGCTGGTGAGCCTCGGCGGTGACGGCACGATGTTGCGCGCCGTAGGGATCGCCCTGGGCTCGGGCGTGCCGGTCCTGGGCGTGAACTTCGGTCGGTTCGGCTACCTCACGGCCGCCGAGCCGGACGGGCTACAGCAGGCCATACAACGGTTCCTCGATGGCGATTACCACCTCGAACGGCGGATGACGATCGATGCCGTCATCGTCCCCGATGGGACCGGGGCGCCGAGGTACCGGGCGTCGGGCGTCAACGACGTCGTGTTGGCGCGTCCCTCCGGCAAGCACACGATCAACGCCAGCCTCGCCATTTCGGGGGAACGGTTCTTGAGCTACGCCGCCGATTCCATGATCGTTTCCACGGCGACGGGCTCGACGGGCTACAACCTCTCCGCCCGGGGGCCGATCATCTCGCCCAAATTGCGCTGCATCGTGGTCACGCCGGTTTCTCCGCATATGCTTTTCGACCGCAGCATCGTGCTCGACCCGGCAGAGGAAGTGGCCTTCCGGCTCCAGGGGCCGTCCGGGGCCGACCTCATCGTCGACGGTGCCGCGTGCGGACCGGTCGGCACGGGCGAGCAGATCGTTTGCCGGATGGGAGAAAACGATGCCTTGCTGGTGGATTTCGGGGACAGGCACTTCGAAAGGGTCCTAAAGAGCAAGTTCCATCTCGCTGATCGCTAAGGTCAGGCCATGTTGAGCGAGCTGAGGGTGAGCCAGCTGGGGGTGATCGACGACCTCAGCCTCGTGTTCGGGCCGGGGATGACGGCGCTCACCGGCGAAACCGGGGCGGGCAAGACCCTGGTGGTAGAAGCAGTCGAACTGCTCACCGGTGGCCGGGCCGACGCCACGTTGGTACGCCCCGGGGCGGCCGAGGCCGTCGTGGAGGCCAGGTTCGTGGGCCTGGCGCCGGCGGGGGAAGGCTCCCCGGAGGGCGACGGGGGGGACCAGGCGAGGGGCGAGCGGGAGGTCGTGATGGCCCGGGTCGTGCCGGCCGACGGCCGCTCCCGGGCGTACGTGGACGGCCGCATGGCGACGGTCGCCGCTCTGGCCGCACAGGGGGAGGCCCTCGTCGACCTGCACGGCCAGCACGCCCACCAGTCGCTGTTCTCGAGCGGAGCGCAGCGCCAGGCCCTCGACGCCTATGCCGGCGTCGAACGGGGCCCCCGGGACGTTGCCCGGGCGAAGGCCCGGCAGCTGGCCGAGGCCATGGCCCGCGCCGGTGGGGATGCCGCCGTCCGGGGCCGCGAACGCGAGCTCCTGGGTTACCAGATCGCCGAGCTCGACGCCGCGGCCGCGCTGGGCGCGGACGAAGACGAGCAATTGGCCCTCGAGGAGGAAGGGCTCGGTCAGGCGGCCGCGCACAGGGCCGCCGCCCAAGCCGCTCACGAGGGCCTGGCCGGTGACGAGCAGGTAATGGACCGGCTCGGCCAGGTGGTCAGCGCCACAGCCGGGCACTCGCCCCTGGCTCGGCTGCACGAGCGCCTGCGGGGACTGGCGGCGGAGCTGGCCGACGCCGCGGCCGAAGCCCGGGAGGCGGCCGACTCACTTCAAGAGGACCCCCAACGCCTGGAGGAGGTCGTGGCCCGGCGGTCGGTGCTCAAGGAACTTCGCCGCAAGTACGCCGGACCGGCCGGAGGCCTGGAGGAAGTGGTCGCCTTTCACCACCAGGCCCGAGAACGCCTGCGGGAGCTCGAGGGCCTCGAAGGGTTGGCGCAACGCCTGGCGGAGGACTACGCCAAGGCCCGGGCGGAGCTGCGCCGTGAATCGGCACAACTGGGGGCGGCCCGGGGCAAAGCCGCGGTTTCCTTTGGTGTGGCGGTCGAAAACGAGCTGCATCGGCTGGCCATGCCTCGGGCGCGCTTCGAGGTGAGAGGGGGCGGTGGAGACGGTCCGGACGGCCCCGGCGGCCGCCTCCGCTCCGGTGGCGGAGATAGGGCGGACGGGCCAGATAGGGCGGGAGGCGGCAACGGCAAGGGGGAAGATGACCTGCGCCAGCTAGCGGGCGAGGACGTGACCTTCCTTTTGGCCGCCAACCCGGGCGAGCCGCTGCTGCCCCTGGCGAAGGTGGCGTCGGGCGGGGAACTGGCGCGGGCGATGCTGGCGGTGCGCCTGGTGCTGCTGGCCGGCGGGGGAAAGGCCGGTAGAGCGGCGGGGCCGGCCACGCTGGTCTTCGACGAGGTGGACGCCGGCGTGGGCGGGGAGGCGGCCCTGGCCGTGGGCCAGGCCTTGGCCGAACTGGGCCGGCAGTACCAGGTGATCGTCGTCACCCACCTGGCCCAGGTGGCGGCGTTTGCTCACGCCCAGGTGGCGGTGAGCAAGGTCGAGCGCGAGGGGCGGGCCGTAGCCCGGGCCGAAGCCGTCACCGGCCGGGAGAGGGTGGTGGAGCTGTCCCGCATGCTTTCGGGCCAACCCGACAGCGTCACAGCCCGTCGGCACGCCCAGGAGCTGTTGCAGACGGCGGCCTCCGTCGCCGCCGGGGGTCGGTCCGCGAAGCTCGGCCCGTCCTGAGCTAAGGTGAGGTGGCCACCCGAAGACGGCTCCCCAAGGCGACAAGCCCGGCGGGAGCCCGCCTCCGCCGGCCACGCACCCTTTAGCCGAGCATGGAGGAGATGTTGGCGAAGCACATCTTCGTGACCGGGGGAGTGTCAAGCTCCCTGGGCAAGGGCCTCACCGCGGCCTCGTTGGGCCGCTTGCTGAAAAGCCGGGGCCTCCGGGTGACGATGCAGAAGCTGGACCCGTACATAAACATCGACCCGGGGACGATGAACCCCTTCGAGCATGGCGAAGTCTTCGTGACCGACGACGGGGGCGAGACCGACCTTGACCTTGGCCACTACGAGCGCTTCATCGACGAAGCCCTGTCACGGGACTCCAACTCGACGACCGGGTCGATCTACCAGTCCGTCATAGCCAAGGAGCGCCGAGGAGAGTACCTGGGCAAGACGGTGCAGGTGATCCCCCACATAACCAATGAGATCAAGCTGCGGATCCGCCGCCTCGGCACCGAGGACGTGGACGTCGTGATCACCGAGATCGGGGGCACGGTCGGGGACATCGAGATCCTCCCCTTCCTGGAGGCGGTGCGCCAGTTCCGCAAGGACGTCGGCCGGGACAACGTGTGCTACGTCCACGTCACCCTGGTGCCCTACCTGGGCCCCTCGGGTGAGCAAAAAACCAAACCGACGCAGCACTCGGTCACCGAGCTGCGCTCTCGTGGCGTGCAGCCCGACGTGATCATCCTGCGCAGCGACCGTCCCATCCCCGACGGCCTCAAGACCAAGATCTCGCTGCTGTGCGACGTGCCCGAGGAGGCGGTCATCTCCAACGTGGACGCGCCCAACCTCTACGAGATACCCCTGGCACTGCACGAAGAAGGCCTGGACGACTACGTGTGCCGGCTGCTCCGCCTGGGCGACGAGCCCGGCGACGCCATCACCGGTGCCGGTGGGCGTCATCTCGACCTCTCCCACTGGCAGGGGCTGGTGCGGCGGGTCGAGTCCTCCGCCAAGCCGGTGCGGATCGGCCTCATCGGTAAGTACGTGAACCTTCCCGACGCCTACCTTTCGGTCGTCGAGGCCCTTCGCCACGGCGGTTACGCCCACGGTGCCCACGTCCAGCTGGACTGGGTCCAGGCCGAGGAGGTGGGAGGGCTCATGGTCGAGGGCCGCCTGCGGGACCTGGACGGCATGGTCGTTCCCGGCGGCTTCGGCGAACGTGGCATCGAAGGCATGATCGCCGCCGTCGGTTATGCCCGGGACCAGGACATCCCCTGCCTGGGCCTGTGCCTCGGGCTCCAGGTCATGGTCATCGAGTTCGCCCGCAACGCCGCCGGCCTGGAGCGGGCCAACTCGCGCGAGTTCGCCCCGAGCGCCCCGCACCTCGTTATCGACCTGATGGACGAGCAGCGCGAGATCGTCAGCCAGTCCAACTACGGGGGCACCATGCGCCTGGGCACCTACCCGGCCAAATTGCGCCCCGGGAGCAAGGCGGCCGCCATTTACGGCGCCGAGCTCATCTTCGAGCGCCACCGGCACCGCTACGAGGTCAACAACCGCTACCGCAGCCGTCTCGAACAGGCCGGTCTCGTATGCTCCGCCGAGTCCCCGGACGGTCGCCTGGTCGAGATGATCGAACTGCCGGGCCACCCCCTGTGGACCGGCACGCAGGCCCACCCGGAGTTCAAGAGCCGCCCCGACCGGCCCCACCCACTGTTCAGCGCCCTGGTGGGAGCGGCCCTGGGCCGGGCTGAGGGCCGCCGACCGCACCTGATCGACCCGGACGCCCTGGGGGCCGAGCTGATGCCAGGGATCGGGCGCAGGGTCGAGGAGGCGGGAATTGCCCTCCCCTAAGTTCCGCAAGCTGGGCGAGCGGCCGCTCTACCGGACCAACATGCTCGAGATCGTGGCCGGCACCTTCGAGGGCCCGGACGGCCAGAACTTCGAGCGCGACATCGTGCACCACCCCGGCGCCGTGATCGTCGTGCCCCTGGACGAGGCCGCCGACGAGGTCGTCCTCGTGCGCCAGTACCGCGCCCCTCTGGACGTGGAGCTGCTGGAGCTGCCGGCCGGCAAGCGCGACGTGAAGGAGGAGCCGCAGGAGCTGACGGCGGCGCGCGAGCTGGCCGAGGAGACCGGCTTGGAAGCCGGCCGCCTCGAGCTGATCGGTCATTTCTACAATTCCCCGGGCTTCTGCGACGAGGAGTCTTGGTGCTTCCTGGCCCGGGACCTGCGCCCCGTGCCCAGCTCGCGCCACGGCATCGAGGAGGAGCACATGATCGTGGAACGCCACTCGTTCTCGGGCGTGGGCGAGCTCGTGCGCTCGGGGGAGATAACCGACGCCAAGACGATCGTGGGGCTGTTGCTGGCCCAAGCCGCGATTTCCTAGGGGGCCAATGGGGCACGTCGCCGCCAAACCGGCCCCGGGCGGTCCCAAGACGCACCTGGCCCTCAGCCTTCCCGGCGAAGAGCTGCTCATCTGGCTGTCAGTGGAAAAGGGCCGCAGCCCCAACACTCTGGCCGCCTACCGCCGTGACCTGGCCGTCTACGAAAGCTGGTTGCGGGCACGAGGCGAGGAAGG
>JBEKNX010000170.1:0-9216 GCA_049522375.1 Acidimicrobiales bacterium
ATCTGCAGGTTGTAAGACGTCTTTAGCGACTCGAGGGCCGACACCATCGACTGGGTGAAGGCGAGGTCGTTGACGGCGCTGGGCGCCACGAGGGCGACCTTCAGCACCGGCATGGAGCTGGCGGCGCCGGCCGGTGCGACACTCGTGGGCACCGTTGTAACCAGTGCCGATGCGGCGGCCACAGTCACCAGGCACCGCAGCCATATTGATTTTGTCCTCATTTCATCCTCTCTTATTGGTGGGAACAGGGCGGAGCCCTCTCCCGTTTCGGCTGTGTTTCCTCTCTTGAGGTCGACGAGGGGGACTAGGTCAAGCTCCCCTCACATAGGGCTTGGCCAGCGCGGCGGGCTGCTTGAAACGGCCGGCCAACGCCACCAGGGCCAGTACGGTGATCACGGCCGGAGCCGTGGCGGCCAGGTCGGCGGCCGAGGTGGGGATGATCCCGAGAGACTTCCATTGCAGGACCACGGCCGTCACGATGCCGTAGAGCAGGGACCCGGTCATGACCCCGGCCGGCCGCCAGGCGCCGAAGTAAACCAAGGCCACGGCAATGAAGCCTGCGCTCTGGGTGAGGTTCTCCTGGAAAATGCCGTCCAGGAGGAGCAACGTCGCCCCCGCCAGCCCGGCCATGGTGCAGCCCAGGACCACCGTGGCGTAGCGGGTGCGGGTCACGCTTATCCCGACGCTGTCGGCGGCGGCCGGGTTCTCGCCCACAGCCAGCACCTTGGTCCCGAAATTGGTGTGGTACAGGACGAACGCCAGGGCCGGGACGAGGACGAACGCGAGGTAGATGAGCAGGTTTTGTTGAAAGAACATGCGGCCCAGGGCGGGGATCTTCGACAACAACGGGACGTTCACCGTGGGCAACGGGTTGACGGGCAAGGGGGTCCCGACGAACCTCACGAAGAGCAGGTCGCTCATCCCCAGACCGAATATGTACACACCGATGCCGCTGATGCCCTGCTGAGCCCGGAGCGTGACGCTCATGAACGCGGTGGCGAGGCCCATGACGGCACCGACGCCGATGCCTACGAGGATCCCGAGCAGGTCGCTGCCTGTCTGGAGCGCGACGTAATAGCAGCTGAAAGCGCCCATCAGCATGATGCCGTCGACACCGAGGTTCAGCACCCCGCTGCGCTGGCCCAGGGTCTCACCGAGGGCAGCCAGCAAGAAGGGTGTCGCGTACTGGATGGCCGAGGCGATGGTGGCGGTCACGATGGCGTAGGTAAAAAAGGAGCTCACGGGCGCGCCCTCGCCAGCTTGACCAGCAACGAGCGGCCCGTGCCGCCAGGGCCGCCTTCTTTGTCCTGCCCAAGGCGCTGCGCCTCCTCCTGGATGCGGAAGCGGACGCGCAGGTAGTCGATAGAGACTACGAAGATGACGACCAGCCCTTCAATGGTGGTGACGAGGTCGGTCGGCACCCCGATCACCCCCTGCATGGAGGTGCCCCCGACGAGAAGACCACCGAAAAGGTAGGCCGACAGGATGCTCCACAGCGGGTTCAGGCCCCCGAAGAGGGCGACGACAATGCCGTTGAAACCGTCGTTGCCGGTGAAACCCGTGAGGCTCCCGTCGGTCACCATCCGGTGCGAGATGCTCCCGAAGACCAGCACGGCACCGGCGATCCCGCAGCATGCGCCCGAGAGCACCATGGCGCTCATGATCGTGCGTTTGACCGGCATGCCGGAGTAGGCGGCGGCATCACGCGAAAGGCCGACAGCGCGGATCCGGAAGCCGAACCCGGTGCGCCACAGGAGGAAGTACCCGGCGATGGCGACGGCTACGGCAATGACGACCCCAAGGTTTAGTTGCGTCCCGCTCACGATGGTCGGCAACCACGAGCTCTTGGTCAGCAGCCTCGTCTGGGGTATCGAGCCGGTGACGGCGAACGACTGCGCCTTGTTGATCATCGGCCCGGACAGCAGGTAGTTCATGACCTGCACGGCCACCAGGTTGAGCATGATCGTGCTCAGGATTTCGTTCACATTGAAATAGGCCTTGAAGAAGCCGGCGATCCCGGCCCAGAAGGCACCGCCGGCGGCGGCCACGATCACGACGAGTGGGATGAGCACGAAGGCGGGCAGGTTTGGCAAGGCCAAGGCCGTAGCCGTTGCGGCCAGCGCGCCGGTGACGATCTGGCCCTCGCCGCCGATGTTCCAGACGCTGGCCCGGACCGCGATGCAGATCCCCACGGCGACGAGCAGGAGAGGGACGGCCTTCTGGGCGGTGCTGGCCAGCGCGTAGCTGCCCCCGAAGGCCCCCGACAGCAGAGCGTGATAACCGGTGATCGGGTTGGCGCCGAAGGCGATTATGAGCAGCGCCCCGATGAGAAGAGCAGCCAACGCCGAAAGGGGCAGGGCCAGCCAAGTCAGCAGCAGGCGCCTCCAAGCGGTGGGCCCCGGAGCCCTGGGCGGGCTCCCGACCTTAACATCTGTCGTCGTCATCGGCCCACCCTTGTCCTCTGACCCTGGGAGTTCTCCATACGTTATAGAGGGGGGTGGCGCGACCATAGGGCCAAACGTCCCGCTGCCGGTGACCGGTGGGCACCTTTGGCCAGGGCCATGTGGAAGCCCGGCCCCACCGACGAGGGCCCCGGCGGCTACATGAGCTTTTGCTGACCTGAGCCCCGGGCGAAATAGAAGGGGACCGACTGCTGGCCCGGGACGTCGGGGGCCGCAGGCGGTGGGCCGCCGTCGACAGGGGGGCGAAGCCCGATCAGCTCGTCCGGTGACACCGGCGCCCGGTTGAGCTGCCTGCCGGTGGCATCGCGCAGCGCAGCCACGACCGCCGCCGTCGACACGACCGTGGGTGACTCGCCCATGCCCTTCAACCCGTAGGGGACGTCAGGTTCGGGGTCCTCGACCACAACCGAGACGACGGGCGGGACGTCCAGGATGGTCGGGATCAGGTAGTCGGTGAAGGAGGGGTTGGCGATCACCCCGTCCCTCAATTGGACCTCTTCCATCAGGGCGAGCCCGAGGCCCTGCGCCGTGCCCCCTTCGATCTGCCCGGTGAGCCCGAGGGGGTTCAGGACCTTGCCGACGTCTATGGAAGCGGCAACCTGGAGGACGCGGACCAACCCGAGCTCCTCGTCGACCTCGACCACGGCCCGCTCGGCGGCGAAGGCGAAAGATACGTGAACGTCCCCTTGCCCGTTTTCGTCGAAAGACTGCGTGGGACGGTGGTGGTAGACGGCCTCGCACGACACCGGCTCGTCGAGCAGCTCGGTCATCTCGACCAGCGGTCGTTCTCCGGCCTGCACCCATCCGTCCGAGAGGGAGAGCTCGACGCCGTCTTGGAGGGAGGTGGCCCGGCCCCGGGCGCGTCCGAAGATCTCCGCCCGGACCGACGCGCAGGCCATCTGCACCGCGCCTCCGGTCATCATCGACTGGCGCGACGCCGATGTAGACCCGGCGCTCCCGATCAGCGTGTCGTTCGGGCGCATCACCACATTGTCGACCTGCAGCTCGGTCCTGGCCACCTGGGCCAGGAAGGTGTAGAGCCCTTGGCCCATTTCGACCGCCGCCGTGTAGATCTCGGCTACGGGACCGTCCGCCGTCGTGCTGAGCGTCACCCGGGCGGTGGCCGCGTCGTCGAAACCTTCGCTGAAGGCGACGTTCTTGTAGCCGACGGCCAGACCGACGCCTCGCTTGATCCCCTCACCGTGTGTCACGTTGCCGGTGCCGCCCGGGTACCGGAGCGCGTCCCTGCCCTCGAGCGGCTCGAGCGGGGGCAGCGGGATTTCGTTGAGCCGCTCGATGATCTCCTTCACCGGGGCGCTGCCCCGCAGGACCTGGCCGGTGGGCAGGACCGAGCCGCGGGACAAAGCGTTGCGGATGCGCAGCTCCACCGGGTCGGCACCGAGCGCCTTGGCCAGTTTGTCCATCTGAGCCTCGTGCGCGAAGCACACCTGGGGAGCTCCGAACCCCCGCATGGCGCCGCAAGGAGGGTTGTTGGTGTAGACGACGGTGCCTTCCACGCGCACGTTGGGCACCTCGTAGGGCCCCGCGGCGAAGGTCGCCGCATTGCCCACCACCGCCGGAGAAGAAGAGGCGTAGGCCCCGCCGTCGAAGACCAGCCTGGCGTCGACCGTCACCAGCCGCCCGTCGCTCGTGGCGCCGTGCCGCATCCAGATGCGCGAGGGGTGGCGGTGGACATGCCCATTGAAGGACTCCTCGCGCCCGTAAGAGAACTTGACCGGTCTGCCCGTCCGCAATGCCAGCACGCAGGCGTGGACCTGCATGTGGATGTCCTCGCGCGAGCCGAACGCGCCGCCCACGCCGGCCAGGTGCAGCCTGACCTTGTCCTCGGGCAGGCCGAGGCAGGGTGCGATCTGCTCCCTGTCGACGTGCAGCCATTGCGTGGTGACATATACGTCCACTCCGCCGTCCTCGGCCGGCACGGCCAGCCCCGCTTCGGGCCCCAGGGCCGCCTGGTCCTGCATGGCGGTCTCGTAGTAGCCGTCCACCCAGACATCTGCGGCGGCGGTGGCGGGGTGGCCATGCAAAAGATGGACATGGCGCAGCACATTCCCCCATTCGTGCAGTCGCGGCGCGTCCGGCGCCATGGCCTGTTCCATGTCGTACACGCCCTCGAGGGGTTCGAGGTCGAGCGTGATGGCCCTGACCGCGTCCTTGGCCGCTAGCCGCGAGCGCGCCGCGACCACCGCGATCGGCTCGCCCGTGTAGCGGACGACATCCTCGGCCAGGACCGGCTGGTCGTCGAAATTCAGCCCGAAGCGGTTCTTGCCCGGGACGTCCGCGGCCAGCAGGACCGCCACCACCCCGGGGGTAACCAATGCGCGCGTGACGTCGATGCTGCGGATCCGTGCGTACGAAACGGGCGAGCGCAGGGTCGCGCCGTGGAGCATGCCGTCGCGGTGCAGGTCGCTGGCGTAAGCGAAGGTGCCCTTTACCTTGGGTACCCCGTCGGTGCGCGGCGCTTTGTCACCGACCCTGCCCCGGGCCCCCACGACGGCCGAAGTGCTGGTACTCAATTTCCCATCCCGATATGCCATGTTATGACGTCGACCAATGACCGGGTTACGGCGTCCACCGGGGACCGGCGCATGCGCACAGCCTCAGACCGCACCGACGTCGGTAAGCGAGAAGGTCGTGACGTCCACCAGGCCGCGGTCGGTGATCCGCAGCTCGGGGATGACCGAGAGCCCCAAGAAGCTCAGTTGCATGAACGGGGCGTCGAGGGTCACGCCCAGGGCCCTCGAGACCGCCTTGGTCAGGCGCCTCAGCTCCTCGGCGACTTCGGTCGCACTCTTGTCGCTCATAAGCCCGCCGATAGGCAAGGGCACCTCGCCGATCACGCGGCCGTCTAGCAGCGCGACCTGGCCGCCCCCGATCTCGGCCAGCCGAGCCACGCTTGCTGCCATCTCCTGGGGGCCCGAGCCGTCCCGGGCGCCCACCACCATGCAGTTGTGAGCATCGTGAGCCACGGTCGACGCGATTGCGCCGCGGCGGAGGCCGAACCCAGTCACATAGCCGAGGCCCACCCGGCCGGTACCCCGGTGACGTTCCACCACCGCGATCCGGGCCACGTCGAGGCCCGGGTCGGTCACGTCCATGACCAGGTCCCTCGTCGAGAGCGACCTTGGCTCTGTCCCGATCACCCTGGCCCGGCCCCCGGCCGGCGGTACCAGGTCGAACGAACCGGGCGCCGGGCTGTGCCCCAGGTGCATTGAGTGCAGCATCCAATCCGGGGCCGGCACGTCAGGGACGGCTCCGGGCACGACGCGTCCGTTCATCGCCACAAGGCGCCCCGCCTGCCAGACCCGAGCGGGCTCGAAGCTCGTCATGTCGTCGAAGCAGAGCACGTCTGCCTGGTAGCCCGGTGCCAGCCACCCCAGATGGTCGAAATGGTGGTAATCGGCCGGGTTGCTCGTCGCCAGCACCAGCGCGTCCTCCAACCTCACCCCGGCGGCCACCGCCAGGCGCACGCAGTCGTTGACATGGCCTTCGTGAAGGAGCGTGTCGGGCTCGCGGTCATCGGTGCAAAGGGCGACCCTGTCGGTGCCGTGGCGAGTGACCGTAGCTATGAGCGCCGAGAGGTTGCGGGAGGCGGAGCCCTCGCGCACGAAGATCCACATCCCCTTGCGCCGCTTCTCCTCTGCCTCCTCGAGGTCGGTGCATTCGTGGTCCGACTCCACGCCCGCGACGAGGTAGGCGTCGAGCTGGCGCCCGAGGATCCCGGGCGCGTGCCCGTCGACGCGACGGCTGCCCGCCGCCGCTATCTTCGCCAGTACCTCCGGGTCGCCGTTTATGACGCCACGGACGTTCATGACCTCGGCGATCCCGAGCGCACCGTGCACCTCCAGCAGCTCCCTGAGCTCGGCGGGACCGAGCTCGGCTCCGGGGCTCTCGAAGGGGGACGCGGGGACGCAGCTCGAAGCGCAGATGCCGAATGTGAACGGAAGGCCGCCAGTGGCAGCAGCGAAGGCCACCACGCCCGGGACGCCGAAGACGTTGGCGATCTCATGGGGGTCGGCCGCCACGGCCGTGGTCCCGTGAGGCAGCACGGTGCGGACGAATTCGTCGACCCACAGCTTGGTCGACTCGAGGTGCATGTGCGGGTCGATGAAGGCCGCGGTCAACGACGCTCCGTCTACCTCGACCACGTCCCGGGCCTCACGCGTCCCCCACCCTGCGATCACCCCGTCGGCCACGGCGAGATCGGTCGGTACCCATTCGCGCGTACCGGGGACGAAGACCCTGCCCCCTTTGATCACCAGGTCGGCGGGCTCATCGCCGCGCGCCACAGCGAGCGTCCTGGCCGTCGCCCGCCTAGGCGGCATCCTCAGCCCTCTTCGCGCGTGTAGGGGATCCCGAGGGAAGCCGGTGTACCGACCCGGCGGTTGGCCCAGCTCGTCGACGCCGCGGCCAGGGCGATGACCGTCATCAGGAACGGCAAGGCCGAATAGAACTCCGATGGGAGAGCCGTGATGTGGTGGGTCTGGAGCGTTGGCCCGAGCGCCGAAAAGATCCCGAACAAATAGGCGCCGAGCACCAGCAGGTCAGGGCGCCAGAAGGCGAATATCACCAGGGCGATGGCTATCCAGCCGGCCCCGGCCGTGAGACCGTCGGTCCAGATCGGAGCGAGGGCGAGGGTGAAGTAGGCACCTCCCAGGCCGGCCAGAGCTCCACCGATGAGCGTGTGAGTGTAACGGTAGGCCGTCACGTTGATCCCCATCGCGTCGGCGGCGGCCGGGTTCTCGCCCACGGCCCGCAGGTACAACCCCGGGCGGGTCCGGTACAGGTAGTAAAGGACGGCGACGACCAGCACCCAGGACGCGTAGACGAAGGCGTCCTGGTTGAAGATGAGCGGCCCCAGGACCGGCAGGTTCTTCAGACCGAACAAGTCGATCTGGTTGAACTGGTGACGCCCCGCCACGCCACCGATGTTCCAGACCTCTCCCAGGTATGAGGACAGACCGATGATCCCGGCGAAGATGGTGATGGCAAGCCCCGAGACGATCTGGTTAACCCGGATGGTGATCGTCAAGAAGGCATGGATGAGCGCCATGGCTGCGCCGGCCACCATGGAGGCGAGAACGGCAAGTAGAAGTACCAGAGCGCTCGACCAGTGAAGTTCTTGCGAGACGAAGAACGCGCACACTGCCCCCATGAGCATCATGCCCTCGACGCCGAGGTTCAAGACCCCGGAGCGCTCCGCCAGCAGCTCGCCCAGGCCTGCCAGCACCAAGGGCGTACCAAAGGCGATGGCCGATACGACGACCGCGAGCACGATGTTCGAGTTCACGACGCCACCCCGGTAGCCGAGGCGGCCCCGGTGGCCACTGCCACCACCCCGGACGGGGACGGCGCCCCGGTGCCGTCCGTCACTGCCGGGCGGCGGCGCCAGCTGAGGCGGTAGCGGGCGAGGATCTCGCCGCCGAGCACCGTGAACAGGATGATCCCTTCCATCGTGCCGACAAGGCCGGTCGGGAACGATGGACCTTCCAAGGCAAATCCCGCGTTCGTGAGGCCCCCGATGAACAGCGACACCAGCACGACGGCGATCGGGTTGTACAGCGCGAGAGCGGCGACGACGATGCCGGTGTAGCCGTACTGAGCCTGTTGGAGCCCGCGGGGATCGAGCACGTGCCCGAAGTCGCCGATCTGGCTGGAGCCGGCGACGCCGGCTATACCGCCGGAGATGGCCATCACCGACAGGATCTTTCGCTTGGTGCGGATGCCCGAGTAATTGGCCGCCTGTGGGGAATCGCCCATGACGCGCATCTCGAAGCCATAGCGGGTGGAGCGGATGAGCAAGAGCAGGCCTACGGCTAGCCCCGCACCGAGGACGAAGCCCATAGGCAGCGTGAACGAGCCGATCGTGATGCCGGGCCAGTTGGCGTGGGGACCGAGGGTCTTGCCTGTCGGGAACACCGACGCGCCGGGCGTGGTGAGGTCCCGCCAATAAGAGTCGCTGTCGTAGATCAGGTAGTACATGAAAAAGCCGGCCACATAGTTGAGCATGAGCGAGGTGAGGATCTCGTTCGTGCGCAGGTACGCCCGCAACAGCGCCGGGATCTCGGCCCAGAGCATCCCCGCCAGGGCACCGCCGAGGATCATGGCGATGATGAGAAGCGGCCGGGGCCAGTCGCCGAGCACGAGCCCCGTCGCCGAAGCCCCGACCGCTCCCATGTAGAGCTGGCCCTCACCGCCGATGTTCCAGGTCCTCATCCGGAAGGCGAACCCGGCGCACAACCCGGTGAAAAGGAGCGGGGTGGCGTAGACAAAGGTCGAAGACAAGGCGCCGTCGGCGGTGATAGCGGCGGAGTACATCTGGTGATAGGTCGACAGCGGGTTGTGACCGGTGGCCAACAGCAAGATGGCGACGATGATCGCGGCCAGGACGAGGGACGCCACCGGTACGGCAACCTTGAGCCACTTCGGCGCGTCCAGCCGGCGCTCGATGTGCAGGGGCCTGGTCATGCCGCGCCCGCCATCATGAGGCCGATCTGTTGGCGGTCCGCGTCGGACGCCTTGAGGGTACCGACGACGCGGCCGTTGTAGAAAACGGCGATGCGGTCTGAGAGCTCGAAGATCTCATCAAGGTCCTCGCTGATCATGACCACGGCGACGCCGCTGGCCGCGGTGCCGACGAGAATACGCCGAACGTACTGGGTGGCACCGACGTCCAGGCCGCGCGTAGGCGAGGCGGCCACCAGCACCCGTGGCTGGGACGAGAGCTCGCGCGCCA
>JBEKNX010000171.1:0-9178 GCA_049522375.1 Acidimicrobiales bacterium
CGCCCTCGGTGTCGACACCTCCGCCTGGCGCTCGCGCGTCGCCTGATCAAGCCCGATCACGCGATGTAGGGCAAAAACCGCCTCACCGCGACCTCGTGAACAGGCCTTTCAAAGTTGAGCCGCCGAAGTCGGGTCTGAGCCGCCGAAGTCGGGTCTGAGCCGCCGAAGTCGGGTCAGGAATGGTCGCCGAGCGAGGCTGATCTCAGCGAGAGAATGCCTGACTCGTGGTCGACGAAGCGAGTCTCGCCGCTCGGAGCATCGGATCGGAATCTTCACGAGCTTAGGCTTGGCTCAAGAGCGCCTGGGGTGTCGTTGGTGCCAGAAGTGATGCCGCGACCGTCAACTCGAGCAGGTACGAGGAGGCCCCGCCAAGCCCGGTCTCGGTGAACGAGGCGATGAGGCAGTAGACCAGCAAGAAGAGCGCTAGCGCCCGCGCCGGGCCTCGCGGCCTGAAGGCGGCCGTGACCAGCAAGACCAGCACAATGAGGCCGCAGAGGACGTCGCCGACTAGACCCTGGTCCTGGTACAAGGCGAGCCAGCTGTTGTCGATCGGGAGGCCGTTGAAGGAATTGTTAGACAGGCCAAACCCGAACAGGATCTCCGGTTCTGACCGCGGGGCGTGAACGAGCGCCGACCACACGGCGGTCCGGCCGGTGAACGCGGTGAACTCCTGGGTGCTCTGGCCCCGGTCGAACCACGTGGTCAACGCCGGGAGAAACATGAGAATGCCGATCAGTGCAACCAGCAGCGCGGTGAAGAACACTTTGCGGACGCGCCGGCGACGGGTGAACAGACTGATTCCGGCTACCAGGATCCCCACTAACGTCGCGACCAGCGCAGTGCGGGTGTGGGTGAGGACGAGGATAGTAGTGCTGCCGATGAACAGCGTCAGGGCCAGTTTCCGGTGTATGAGTCCGCAGAACCACAAGACGGCGATCAAGCCTGCGGTAACCGCTGCGTAGTGGGCCACTTGCGTGGGAGGGATGGGCCAAATATCCCCATCAAGGCGGCCCTGGGACGCGAAGGCATTGTGAGGCGAGAGGGCGAAGCCCACGAGCACCAGCGCCAGGATCGCGACGAGGCAGCGCACGTACGCGCGGAAGAGCATCAGGTCTCGACGGCCCCACCATGGGGTAAGAAGCCAAAGTACCGAGACGAAACCGATCAGACGAAACGCCCGGAAGTCGGATCCGAGGCTCACCTCGCCTCGAATGGTGATCATCAGGGCGAAGGCGGCGAGCACGCTCCAGAGGGTGAGAAAAAGGTTCGGACGGATCAACAGGCGGCGGTTCACAGTCAGGGCCAGCAGTATTGCGAGGACGAGCGCCCCCTGTGTCAGGAGCTTCCCGATTGTGTGGGGAATTGTGACGATCGTGGGTAGCGTGGCGTACGACAGCACGTTGAAGAAGAGCAGCACCCACACCACGGTGACGCGCCGACGAACGGCTCTGTCACGGGCTGGCGTAGCTGCGGCCGGGATGGCTGGCAGCGACAGAGTGCTCAAGGCTCGCCGGTGGTGCTAACGGACCCCTGCTCTCTGTCCATGGGTCGGTAACGCTCGTTCCACGGCTGGTTGGGGGCCTCGCCCACGCTTTCGTCATTACGATCAGCCGCTACGAGCATCGCAGAGGCAACAGTGACGCCGGCAACCTCGAGCATCTCGGCATTTGCCCGCACCTTGCTCGCACTGGAACGTCCAGTGGTGCCGACGACGACAGCTTCAGCGACCCAGTCGCTGAGATAGTGGGCCCCGACTGCCGGATCGAGATCGGCCAGCACAAGCATGAATTGGGTCGACGGCCACGTCCCTGTTGGTCCTAGCGAGGATGGGTCCAACTTTGCCGGCGTCGCGGCGCCGGCTTGATCATCGTCCGGCGGGACGATGACGACCGCGGGCAACTTTGTGCCCGCAATGGACGTTTCGCGCGTTCCCGGCTGTTTGAGATTGAGAACTCGTCCGAGCAGTCCACCGGGAGACAAGTCGACGACGATCACCCGCTTGCCTTCGGCACCTAGGACCCGTGCCGATTCGGCGACGGCGAGAACAGATGCCTCGATGCTGTCGATCGAGACGACGGCTAGACCCTGACATCCGGGGGCGGCCGCCAACTCGGATCGCACGTGTCGCGCCAAGCGACGCACAGATTGGTTGGGTCGCTTCAGGCGCCGGCGAAGTCGTCGCACGCGCATCCATCGTGGACGTCCGATCCTACCTACGCTTAGCGCGACCGGGGCGCCGAGTGCCGCAGCGAACTCTTCACGTCGTCGAATCCGGTCGGAGATGATCGTCTGTGCAGCCACCAGGCCGATTCCGAGCGCCAAGCCGGCGACGAGCCCGGAGGCACCATCGACGACGAGTCTCTTGACCGCAGAATGCGGCACCAAGATACCCTTCACCAGCACTTGGGTGCCTCTTACGACCTGGATTGTGTTGAGGTTGTCAGTCGCGATCGTCTGCTGCAGCTGTGCCGCCTGGGTGATGTCCTGTGCAAGGGCCGCCACAAGTGGCGATGACGACGTACCTGCCGTCGGTCCGACTGCCCGAATCCTCTGGCTGAGGGACTTCTCCTGATTCTGAATACTGTTCGCCTGGCCCTGTAGGACTCCCACTACAGCCAGGTTCTGGTCCTCAAAGATGCCCGTTCGGACGCTAAGAAAGGAGGCGATCAGCGCGTTCGCTCGACTGATCGCGTCCTGTGGCGTTGGCCCGGTGATACTTATCTGCAGCACGGCATCGGTCACTGCCACGTCCTTGTACTGGCCCATCAGCTTGGAGGCCGTCATGTGGAGTCCCAAACGGTTGATGACCTGTTGAGCCACCGCAGCTGTGTCGAGGAGCGCCGCGTCGGTCTCCATATCCAGGGTCGGGTCGTCGTTCGGGTTGTGGACCAGCACCAATGTCGCCGTCGCGGTGTAGTCCCGGGGTATGACCACCGTGACCGCCATCCCCGCGATCAAGCCCGCGAGGGCCACGGTCGTCCAGAAGCGGCGACGGCGACTGAGGGCGGCTTGTACGACGCGCAGGCTTAAGAATGAGCCGACGTAATTGCGCGACGGCTGGGGCTCATCGGGGATCTCCTGAACCGGTGCGTCGATCCGGACGTAGCCCGGGGTCTCGGCCGTCATGAGGACGTCCTTGTCTTTCGTGCAGCGACTCGTCGACGGTCATCGACGGCCGATGCCATCAACATCGGGGACATTCCAACAAGACAGCAGCCAACGCGGCTCATCGGGCAATCTCCGTCATGGAGGTGAGCTCTCGCGGAGTGTGGCGGCCGGCCACGGGTGGGAACTGGCCCGTCGTCTTGTCGGCCGGGTCCGGGTTCGCGACCAGGATGCCGGTCACCGGAGGAAGATCGCGAGCGACGGACTTGGTCGCGACGGCTAGCTCCTCGGCCACGGCGAACCCTGACGACACCGCCAGAATTGTCGCCTCCGAGCGGCCCACTCGCGAGGGCGAGGGAAGGCTCCAGTCCACGAGGTCGGCCGTCTTGGGGTCCACGACGACGAGAGTCACGGTAAGAGCCGTCCATTCGGATTCAACGTCGGGCGGACGCTCGTAGGTGAACAGGTTCTGGCGCGCCGCGCTCGATTCGCGATTTCGCGCCGCGCACGCTCTCCTCAAGGTGGCGGTCGACTCATGATCCGTGCCGACCACGAACGCCACAGAGATGCCGAGGGTGGCGGCGAACACTCCCAACTCGGGTGCCACGGTCAACCCGTGGCGGTCACCTGCTAGGGCGATCACCGTGAGACCGAAGCATCGCTTCGCGACTGGCAACGACGCGTCCCCTCGAGATGCGCCGGACGCTGACGTCGAACTGCTGCTCAGCGGACGCCTTCGCCAGCTCATGGGCACGCTCGCGTTCTCACTCAGCGGTGCCGACACCGAGCTGCTGTCCAGCTGGCGCGCGTCGACAGTGTCGAGGATGCCAAAGTCATCAAACACTCTCCGCAAACGGGCTCGGTCGGTGACGCTGGGTCGCCAATCTTGGAAGAGATGAAGCCAGTCGTTGGCAGTCTTGGGGTGCTGGGGAGACAACGACTGCAGTACGGGCGCCTCAGCTGCCCTAGCGATGTCGTCACGGCGGCGGAGTCTTCGGTCTCGGCGGCCGAGTGCGAACGCTATCAACGCGCCGATCGCAAGGCCGCAAAGGGCGCCCAACCCGGCCAGCGTCGGTGTGCGCAGCGCGGATGGTGGGATCGTCCTCGTGGCTGATTGCAGCACCACGGTTCCAACCCCGGAACTGGGTGTACTCAGCTTGGCTTGGACGATATTGCTGTTGACGACATCGCTCTGCAGCCTGTACTGGTCCTCACTCGCCTGTAGCGAGACGAGCACTTGTTGGGTGTGCTGATAGGCGATCGATCCTGGGGTCTCCTGCGCTAGCACGTTTGCTGTCGTGTTGATCTCTTGCTGAAGGTCCGCGATCTCGTGGCCGAGTTGCGCGGATTGTTGCTCGAGTCCGGGGAGGGATTGGTTCGACTGTGCCGAGGAGGTGTTCGAGTAATTGACGAAGCTTCTGGCGACGGCGTTGGCGAGGTCCTCAGCGAGGCGCCCTGTCGACGCTTGGGCCGTGACCTGGAGCACATCAGTCGTCAACGCCGTAACCGCGATCCGATGTTGTAGGACTGAGTAACTCAGGACGAGCCTCACCTTTCGAGCCGCGGACTCAAGGACGGGTTGGCTCGTGGCGATTTCGACTTCAGTGGCGACATCGCGTGTCGGCTGACCCGAGGCATCAGCCGAGGACGGTGGCAGAAGGACGATCGATTGGGCCGAAGGCATCGCGGGCACGAGCGCGACGTAGGCGAGCGTGACCGCGAGCCCGAGCAGAGTCAGCGCCAAGATCAGTCGCAGGTATCGCCGGATGATCTGGAGCGAGTCGCTCAGGTTCAGGACTTGCTCATCCACGTCTTCCCCTTCCTGGCACCACGTGACGCGTCTGTTCGAAGGTGAAACGACGGTCTACGAACGCACCAGTCCCGTTCTCGCTGGGACCCGCCTGCGGAATTACCGCCTGCTGTTTTTTCTGCTTTCAGCAGTACGTAGACCGCGCGCCAGCCCCCAGACGTTAGCAGCCCGCCCAAGCCCGACTGATACCGACACGGCAACGGCCGACAGATCATAGGAGCTCTATCTGGACCGGGGGCTCGAGGCTTGCAGAATGTTCGAACTGCTGAGCAGGGGCTTCCTCCGACTGAGCTTGCAGTACGTTCTTGTGAGCCACCCGCTGGTAGAACAGCAACCCCGAGAGCCAAGCGACCGCTATAACGATCGATGCTGCGGCGGCTCCCGATACACCATAGAGCAGGGCGAGGACGATCACAGCGGGCACTGACACCGTCAATGAGATCACCTGGACTCGGAACAGCAGGCGGGTGTATTTCGTTACCTTGAGGACGAGGATGGGGCCGAGCCCAACCACGTTGATCATGATGGCGAAGACCGAAAAGTCCGTTGCCGGCCAGTACTTGGCAAAGGCGGGTCCATATACAAGCCTGAGAAGCGTGCTTCCCAGGACGAGCACGACCGCGCCGACGAGTGCGATGCTAGCAACGCCCGCCGCGGTCACGACGAGCGCAACCTTTCGCAGCCCGGCCCATCCGCGCCCTTCGAATGCCCGGCTTGCCTCGGGTAAGCCGATGCTGCCTCCCGCCTGGATTAGGACCATCGTGGGACCTTGCACAAGCGTCTGGGCGGCGCGGAGCCCACCAAGTCCTGTCGGTCCAAGAATAGCGCTAGCGAGAAGTGTGTTGGCCAGGGTGGCGCCCGTCCCCGTCAGCGAGATCCCGGCGAGCCACTTGCTGATATGCCAGCGGGCACGCAGCCCGGTAATCCCGTCTCGAAGCGTTGGGCGGACCGAGAATTGCCAGAGTCCAAAGAGGAACCCGGCAAACGCACCGAAGCCCCAGGACCCAATAACGAGCACGAGCGAGCGCGACCCTGCAAGGTGTAAGGCGAGGAAGCAAACGCCAAAGGCGACATTGAAAACGGTGTCGTTCGCCAGCGCTTTTCCAGGCTTGCGCTGCATGTATCCCATCCATCGCCAGAAGTCCTGAACGACGAGGAAGGGAAGCCACGGCGCGACAGCAACCAGGCCGAGGCCGAACGCGTGCTGCCCTCCGAGCAGGAGGGCGACGCCGCCGAGAAGGAGAACACCTGCGCCGGCGACGGCAATGGCCAGTTCGCTGGCCAGTCCCCTCCGGAGCTTCGCGAACGCGTCCCGGTGCGCGGCGTCGTTCTCGATGGCCATGGGATCGGTTACAAGCGACCGATGGAGGCTCGCTACGAGGAGCCAGCAGGAGTAGGCGACAGAGAAACTGCCGAGTCCGGCCGGCCCCGCCATGTGGGCCACGGCCACCCCGATGAGGAAGTTCGAAACCGACGAGAAGGCCTGGTCGAGCGTTGTCAGAACCGCGCGAGTGGATGCGCGTCGGGGTGAACGAGTGTCACGACGGCCCTGTTCACGGGGCCCTGTTCGTCGCCCGAGGCATCGCAATACCCTGCCGAACAAGCCAATGACCGGGAACTCACGAGAGGTGGCCGACAGCGCGGTCCTCATATTGCTCACCCAGGGCCCGAGGTCGTGCTGTAGTCTGACAGGTCGTTGTCGGACAGGCTCGACTCGCGCCACTGATGGAGCATCGGTAGCAGCAGCGTTGACGGCCTTCTCATCGGTACGGGTACCACCCGCGTGCAGACGGTCCGGCGCGACGAAACGAGCGCCCGAGCCCGACGTTACGGTTGCGAGCCGAATTGCCGCAATGGCCGTGGATAGAGCCGATCGGACTCATGCCAGTCAGAGTGCGCCGACACGCATGAACAGTTCGAAGGAAGCTACCCCCGCACAACATACTTGTTGGCCAACACTAGTCATCTCTGTACGCTGTTTGAAGGGACGCCACTCGACCGCGAGCGGCGTCCCTTAACGTGCGAATTGGATCGAACTTCGTAGCTCGAGCACTTCACCATTGCAATGCCCCTCACCCAGCAAGGTCGTCGTTGGCTCCTTGACACCGAAACGGTCAGAGTACCAGCCGAGAATCGGATGATACTCGCCGCGATGCATCGACCAATGCAAACTGCCTGGCAGCGCCATCGTGGCTGACTCGTAGCCGATCCGCGTGCGCACGGGCCATCGAAGCTGGGCGATGCCTTCGCCGAGCTCAGCCGACACAGCCGGACCGAGATGGAACGTCATGCGGACGGCGTGATAGCCGATTGTCCCGATGTGGTCCTCGACATCGATGCGACGAGTGTCACTGTCCAGCCGGACACTCCGGCGGTGCCGTGCAGGTGGGTTGAGCACCTCGTAGCCGTAGTGTTCGGCCGACCAGTGCTGGATAGTCCGATCTTCGCCGCGCTCGACTACCGCAGCGCTGGTCACGGCGTGGCGGAGCCACAGGAACGGGCCGCCTGACAGGGACTGGTCCTGTGTGGCGAGCTCTACGGTGTTGTGGCCCAACGTTGATCGGAAATAGCGGCGCCACTCGGGCTCCCCGTGGTAGCAGTACGTGCCCGGGTCGGCCAGGATGTCGACCCCCCCGCAGCGCACCTCGATCGAGAGCGCGTCCGCGTGGGCGTGAGCCGCCAGCGAGCCATAGCCGTGAGGACCCGCGTCGCAGCGGCACCAGATCTCGGGATCGCGATCTGGCTCAGTTCGCAGCAGAGTCAGACCGGCATCGGCAAAGTGCGAGGGTCGCTCGCGCGCCCTGTCGCGGACGATAGGCGGGCGATCCGTCAACGACGTCAGCAGAGTGCTCATGAGGGTCGCATGCGTCGTCGGCCACCACGGTGCAGACCCGAAGAGGGACGCCCCGGTCGCCAGGAGCGACGCCCAGCGGATGGTTCCGGGCGGGTCGACGAGCAGGGCCCTACCTTCGTCGCTATCGCCCTGTCGAGGAGCCCGTTCGCTCTCGTCGAGCACCGCCGCGGTGGCGTCGACACTTGAGCAGAGCAGCTGCCAGGTGTCAGCGCTGAGCGGGTGACCGCTGAGGTCGGCTTCGACGGCGGCCAACATACCGAGCTCGGCGACGAATCCCTGGTAGTCGCTCGCTTGTTCCCGGTTCATGCCGCTCGGAAAGGTGTTGCGACGCAGCTCGCGTTCGAGCAGTGTCGCCGAGCCCGCGCGCCATCTTTCACTTTGTTCGAACCAGGGAAAGGCGCAACTTGCGATCAGCTGCCCGGCGGCTTCGGCGATGACGTGGTTGTTCGCCGAGGAACCCCGACTCTGGAGTGCCGCCAGGTACCTCTGGTGCCAGTAGACCTGGTCCATCGCCGCATCGTTGTGCTCGAACAACGCGGGCGCTCCCGGCCAGGCGTCCAGCAGGCGTCGTATCCAGACCAAGCTGATCAGGCGTATGCCGACCTCGATTCCGCTCGTCCAGTTGACACCGTAGAGAAACGGGTTCTCCCGCCACCACGACCGCAACTGGTCCGCCACGACCACTGGGTAGGCCTCGTCGCCGGTCACGAACCACGTTGCCGCCAGGAGTGTCAAGTGTTGCAGCCTGGACAGCTCCCACACCTGTTTGATGTTCCCGGTCTCGGCCTCCGAGCGCGTGTTGATCCGGAAGGAACGCTTGTCCTGGGGCGCCCGGCGGCCCGTGATCGGGTCGAGATACCAATCGGGTGCCGCCAGGTCCGTTCTCCAAACACCGAGGAACTCGCCACGTCCCTCGAGGAGTGTGGCGGCGGCCGCCACGAGTCCCTCTGATACGCCGGCCGGCACCGCAGAACGAGCACCGGGCGGGACGGCCGATGTGAAGCCCTGGCCCGCGCACGGTCGTCGTGCCCCGGGTAACGCCCCGGGGTGGGCCTGGCGGAGGGCCCAGGTCTGCCGCCGGATATCGTCATGAACTCGCCAAGCCACCTCGCCGAGCGACATCCTCCCGAGCCGACGTGCGTACCACCGCAGCCAGTCCTGGTTCACAGTGGTTCGCTGTGACCGCTCGTTTGGCTGCGCGCGACCGACAGCGTGGCACGTGTGGTCTCGACGAGCGAGGTCAGCGAGACGGGCATCGGCGAGCCTCTTCGCACAGCGTCAATGAAGAGCTCGAGTTGCCGGCACTGACCCTTGTCCACCGCCCCGAAGACCCGGCTGACGCGTCGCCGGCGCCCGCTCCAGACTTGCGACCGCCGGAAGTTGTCCAGCCGGGCCGTTCGACCCGCGGC
>JBEKNX010000172.1:0-9165 GCA_049522375.1 Acidimicrobiales bacterium
CTGGCCCGGGGGGACGACCGGAGCTCGGAGGTTGCGGGCGAGCGCCCGCGCCGCCGGCCTTGGCACGTGGAGCTGCCTGCTGGCACGCCGTTCTCGCTCGTGGAGGAGCGCACCTTTACCGCCACCGTGCCCTACCAGGTGGCGGACCTGCCGAGCTTGGCCGCGTCTTACAGCGGGTTGATGGTCCTCCCAATCGCAGAGCGACGCGCCCTTATGGATGAGGTGGCTGGCCGAGCGGCCGCCCGTCCTGAGTTGGCCGCCGGCACGACCGTCGACCTGCCGTTGCGGTGCCGGGTCTGGCGGGCCGTCCGGAGCTAGTCCGTCCGCTGAGGCAGGAGCTAGGGCTGACGGGCACGCCGTAGCGGTCCCCCCAGCGGCCGGCATGGTGCACCAGCGTCGCTGGCGACGGCGGCCTGGCAATTCGGGCAATTTTCGCGAAGGCACCAGCCTACGTGGCATAGGGCCGTAGCCCTACTTGGCAGAACTGTGCCGGTGGTCCAGGTGACCGGCCAAGCGGAGCCGGAGACTAGCAACATAGCGAGCGCACGATAAATCGAATTGATAGCTAACAAAGGAGCGCCATAACGGCACCACCTACGGGTGTGCTTCGTTGGGACAGACAATGCTCCCGGATAGTGGCCGGGAGGATGCTGGCGACCAATTGGCTGACCTTTGGACGAATGCACACCCAGGCGACCGTCGCGTAGACACGGGCCTGCCGGCTCGTCCGTTGGCCCATGCCGTGCAGTTGCTGCACCACATCTACACCACAAGCGTTGGTCAGCTATGGTCAGCGAAGATGAGCAAGGGTCAGGCTAAAAGGGCGGCTGAGCTGGCCCTTTGTCAATAGGCCCAGGCCACGGCCCTGACCGGCTCAGCACTGATAATGCTGATCTCGTACAAAGGCGGCTGGCGGTTGCCGAGCTGAGCACCACCGGCATGCCGGCGCGCCGCCGCCTCACCGCCCAAGCACGGGACGCCGGGCTGAAATCGCCGTTCGTCGACGCCTGCAAGAAGGCGGCCGCTGGCGCCGGTGGGAACTCTGCGATGCTCGTCGAGGACCCGGCAGGCCATCTCCGAACGGTATGCGAGATCGCGGTTTTGTAGGGCAGCGCCCGTGCTGTAGAGCCCGTGCACGGCGTCATTATGGGGGCCACCCGCGGGCGGAAGCTGGCGTACATTATGTGTGCAGGTTCTGTATGGTTTTCCTGGGAGCCTCGACATATTGCCCCGGAATTGACGGTTCCGATAACCGTCGTACTGGCGCGCCTCGGCGGGTCGGGAGGCGACGGAACCGCCGCTCCAGAACAGGCGGATCTGGGACCTACGAGCTCACGAAATTCGCAGGTCGCCGGCGTGAGGGGCGCCGCCTGTCAACGGCTATTCGCCTGCATCTCGGGACCTTCGGCCCTACCGCACCAAGTCCCGCGTAGTAGATCCTAGGACAGAAATCGAGGTGCAAAGAAGCTCCCGTATCTGGAAGGCCTACTGAGGAGGTTCGCGATGGCCGTTTTCATGGGCGACCCGCGGTGCTGGGACGATGACGCCGTCCCGCTTCAGGCCGGTCCGTCCCCTACGAGTGGAAACACAAAGCACCAAATGGATCCGCAGCACGATGGCGCCCTCGATGAGCGGCGTGATCGTTCACACCTTGTGTAAGGCTTTCGCACCAGCCCTTGCTTGAACCATGAAGAGCTGGACTTGACAATGGTTGAGTTATCCACCGTAGGACCGTCTAGCAACGGCCAGCGCGAAGAAGGCGATAGCTCTTCTTCGCTCGGCGAGACGGACACCGTATTTGTGACGGAGTGGTCCTTCGCCGACCACAAGGAGGCCCAGACAACTAAAGGCCCGTGGGTCCACCACCTTCTTTATCCACACGCTGTGCACCCTGTGGGTTTGTCCGCTACTTATGACCGAAAATCCGCTGTACTTCTGGACTTGGGTCCTTGTCGGGTCCTTAGGCGGACCAATAGCATTCAATAAGGCAATGAGCTTTGACCAGGACGCACGAGGGTTCGCGAAATGTGGGGGTTTGAGAGAAGGCTCGCGGGGCAGCGGCTGGAAAGGAGGGGCCGCAGGGACGAGCACCGTGCCGCTGCCGAGCTGGCTTCCGAGGCAGCAGCCTTCCTAGTGGGCCGCTTGGCGGAGCGACCCCAAGTCAGCACGGGAGACGTACCTGTCTGGGCGTGGACGAACCTTTTGGCGCACGGGAGCGAAGGGGACCTGCGCGCCGAAAGCGCCGCGGAATGCGGCCGTGGCACCTACGGGTGGAGGTGGCGGCAACCTGGTCCTGCATTTCGCTGCAAGCGCGTGGGCGCGCCCGCTCTATCCGACCCAGATCTCAAGTCGGCACCCTAAGGGCTTCGCGCCTGTCAGGGTACTGAGCGGTCCTAGAGCGGGTCTGCGAGCACGGTCTGGGCGACGAACTTCAATTTCGGCAATTTTCTGTCTCGACGGCCGGGACCACCAGCGGAGACACTAACTTGACCGTTTGACAGCTCCGCTCGTGAGGGCTACTGTCATGCCACCTTCGGCAGTGAGGGCGTTTCGGGTGGAGCCTTCGAAGGCCCCGACGCCGTGACAAGTGCAACTACTCACTGGGGGCTGCCATGTCAGTCGGGCGCCGCCGACCGCTCAGGCTTGCGCGAACGCGAGGTTCTTGACGGCATGAGTATGAGAGCCGCCGGAGGATGACCATCAAAGCCACCGGTACGACCGGCACGGACCTGTTCGTGGGCGAGCCCGGACGACCAATGCACCGGCTACCCGATGGAGCTGACGGACTTCCTGGGCCAGCAAGTAGCGAGGGCAACGAGGCCCAGGTGGACTTTTTCGGAGGGTTTTCTTCGAGCGCGGCCGAGGACAGGTATTGCGTGGCGGGACTGATGGGCGCGGTCCCGGGCACGGGCGAAGGTGCGTACGGTTGGTGCGGCCTGTGCCGCTCCTTCACCGAGTTCCCGCACGACTGTCCCGGAGAAGGCGGCCCTGAGGAGGACCGGGACGGTGGTTAGCCTCAGGCCTTAACCTCCAGTATCACCGGCGTACACCTCGTAGGTGCCGGGGGCGGTGTTGACAAACACCTCACCGGTATTGCGCTCGGCGCTGGGGATGTCTGCCAGTACCGCTGTCCCCGCCGGCGTCCGGCCTATTTTGCGAAGGCCTGTCCACCCATCCCCAGGGATACCTCTTTGCTCGCGAGCCACGTACGCCTCAAGGTACGCGTAGGTATGGCCTCCCCCAACCGGGGTAAAGGTGGTGACCACAGAAGTCGACCCGCGGCGGCTGTGACGTCGCCTCCCAGGCCCCGAAATCGGCCCTCCCACTTGACCCGGTCCCAAAGCTGGATGGGTGGGACGACGATCACGACTACCGCAAGCACCAAACCGACAAGCGCGCCGATAACTTCGCCCATCCGACCAGCAACCGTTCTGCAGCTCCTCCCACATCGTGATTGCCCCGAGAACCTACGAGCGAGCCCCACGCACCGTCGAGTTCGATGTAGCCTTGGAGCGGAGACGTCCGCCCGAGAACGGTTATTCTGTCATTGAATCAGCCGGCAAGTGAGGTCCGTGACGGATATCGATATGGGTGGGCCGCTTCCGCCGGCAGAGGAGGACTTGAATGCGGCTCGGCATAATTGGAGCGGCTGACATCGCGGACAAGGCGGTCATCGAGCCTGCCCAGGTCGTCAACGAAGTCCAGCTCGCCGGTATTGCTGCACGCGACCCGGCTCGCGCCGAAGCTTTGGCCCGGCGGGCGGGCATAGAGCGAGTTTACCCAACCTATGCCGACCTGATCGCCGACAGTTCGCTCGACGCGGTTTACATCCCTCTGGCCAACTCCCTGCACGCCGAGTGGACGATCGCCGCCCTCGAAGCCCGGGCGCCACGTGCTCTGCGAAAAGCCGCTGACCTCCAATGCGCCCCAGGCGGAGACCGTAGTCGGAACTGCGCAACGCTGCCAGCGACTGATGATGGAGGCATTTCACTGGCGCTACCATCCCGTCGCCCACAGGATGCTCGAACTGAGCCGGCAGATCGGGCCGCTACAACGAGTCGAAGCCCATTTCAACGCGAAGATCCCGAGCGACAACGTCCGCTTCCAGCGGGAGCTGGCCGGGGGTTCGTTCATGGACCTGGGCTGCTATTGCGTCCACATGGTAAGGACGGTGGTGGGCTCAGAGCCCGAAGTGCTCCGGGCGGAGGCGGTCGAGGGGCCGCCAGGCATCGACTTGTCCATGCGGGCCGAGCTCTCCTTCCCAGGTGGGCTGCCGGCAGTGGTCAGCTCCAGCATGGTGGCCGAGGAAACGGTCTGGCCGAGCTCGATGACGCTACGCGCCTGGGGGGAGGCTGGTCAGCTCGAAGTCCTCAACCCCATGGCGCCCCAGCTCGGCCACCGGGTCTCCGCCACCCTTGCCGACGGGACAGCCGTCGACGAGGTGCTTGACCTACGGGCCAACTACGAGTTCCAATTGCGGGCTTTTTGCCGGGCCACGGCGGGACAAGAGCGCCCGCTCACCGGCGGGCAAGACGCCATAGCCAACATGCGGGTGATCGACGCCGTGTACGAGGCGTCCGGCCTCGGCATCCGACGTTAGCTCCTTTCCCCGTCCAGCCGGTTCAGACCCCTGGCCCTGCTGCGGCCCACGCGCTGCCTCACGGCGGGCCCAAGAGCAAACCCACGCCCATATTGTCCGTGCGGCCGTCGTCCCGCCGGTTCCTGACCACGCAATATCATGCGGAGTCGAGCGGGCGGTCAGCACATAACGCGCGAGCAATAACCCGTGCCCGGTCCGGATCGCGAGGACGCATATCTACACGTCTGGTGCCATCGTCGACCGCCGTCAGCTACCCGTGGCCGCCGAGTTGCTGGACAAGCGGGAGCCTGTGTTGGCGGCTGTCCTGATGCCACGGTCCTCGAGCTGGCAGCCTGCACGGTCCCCGCGGCTTGATCCTTTACACAAGCCGCCGTTGGCTGTACGGCAAGAACTCTCGGAGGCGTACGAAAGTCCCGCGGCCTAAGAGGACTTCTGCATCAAGGTTGTCCGGGTGGATCTGGTGCATGAACTCCCTGCAGCGGCCGCAAGGTGACAGCACCCAGAGGGCACCCTTGTCGTCGCGGGCTACAGCGACGATGCTGACGATCCTGAACTCGCCAGCGGTGACCATCGCCGCGATGGCGGCGTGCTCGGCGCAGAACCCCATGCTGCAAGGCACGTCGATGCAAACGCCTGAGTAGCGGTTGCCGGCGGCCGTCACGAGCGCGCACCCCACAGTCTCGGAGCTGCGCTCAGCGCTCCTTCATCCCATCACATAAGGTGTCGGCGCCGACGCTCTTTTTTATACCCAGCGCGCCAACCAGGTTGCCCAGAAGAAAGAGGGCTCCTGCCCGTGGATCGGGCACGAAGCCTCGAAGGCTGCTGCTTGCCGGATCCCGGCCTAGATCCCGCGCCAGCACCGCCCAAGCCCGGCTCAGCTTCACTCACGCCCGCACTTCCAAGACCCCCCGTGACGAACGACCCCTCCCGGAGACCTGGGCGCATCGTGGAGGGCTGGCCATGAGGAGGGGCCGCCGCCCGCGGCGGGGCCGTGTAGTTTCGAAAGAGGGGTGGCGTCCAGGGCACCACACGACGAAAGGCAGGCAGCACCATGGGCACAGTGACGGTAAATGGCAAAGCTTGCGAAACAGGTGGCACCGGGGGCAAGCTCATCGGTTTCCTTCGTTACCGCCTCGGCCTTACCGGCCCGAAGCCGGGCTGCGGCGAAGGTGAGTGTGGCGCCTGTGCGGTGCTGGTTGACGGCGAGCCAGTTCTTGCTTGCCAGGTGGAGCTCGGCGAAGTCGCCGGCCACTCGGTCACCACTATCGAGGGCTTGGCGGCCGATGGCTTCCTCCACCCCGTGCAACAGGCGTTGGTGGAAGAGAGGGCGTCCCAATGCGGCTACTGCCTGCCCGGGATCGCGCTACGGCTGGCCGCGCTCCTGAGCCAAAAGCGGGACCTTGGTGACCACGACGTTGCCGCGGCGTTGGCTCCCCAACTCTGCCGTTGCGGTTGTTATGCCCGGGTGCTCAAGGCAACCAAACGGGCGGCCGAGCTCATGGCGGGGGGTGGCCGGCTCCGTGACGAACCAGGGCCCGCCGTACCACAGCCGGAACTGGCTCGCCCGCGCCGGCCTTGGGACCTCTCGGAGCCCGGCGACAGGGAGTGGTTCGAGCCACTGGGGGACGGTCTCGTCGTGGTGTGGCCCCCGCCGTCAGCGGGCGCGTGGGCCACGAGCGGCGGTGCGTGGTTGCACCTGGCCCCTTCCGGTCTGGTGACGGCCTTCAGTGGCAAGGTCGACGTGGGCCAGGACAACCGGACGGCCTTCCGCTTACTCGTTGCCGAAGAGCTCGACGTACCGGTCGGTCAGGTGAACATCGTGGCGGGGGACACTGATGTCTGCCCGTACGATATGGGGACTTTCGGGAGCCGCTCGATGCCTGATTCGGGGGAAGCGCTTCGGCGGGCCGCCGCCGGGGCTCGCCAGCTGTTGGCCGACCTCGCGGCCCGCCGCGCGGAGCGGCCAGGTTGCTCGCCGAGCGCGGGTAGCGGGGCCCAAGCTGCACAAGGAGACTGCCCGGGCGACTGGGGGCTCTTGCATGGCGTGCGCCGGGTAGAAGTCCTCAGGGCGGAGCCGCCACTTACGTCGATGGGCGCCCGCCGCTTTGTAGGCCGGCCGGGCCATGCGCCCGAGCGCGTCGATGCCGTGACCGGTCGCCGCAGGTTCGTGTCCGACCTCGCCCTACCGGCGATGCTGTACGGCGCCGTCCTGCGCCCGCCCGTCCTCGGTGCCCAGCTGCAGGCCGTCGACCCCGCAGCCCTCCAGCGCCTGCCCGGCGTGACCTTCGTACGCGACGGCGATCTTGCGGGCGTGCTTGCCGAGGGGGGCCCAGTACCAGCCAGGCGGGCGTTGGCGTTGCTGAAGGCCAAATGGCAGGTCCCCGCCCCGGTCCTGGGGGACCTTGCCTCTTACTTGCGTTCGCACCGGTCGGCCGGGGTGGGCTGGGACAGAGCCGTGGAGGAGCAAGTCGGGGACGTGGAGCATGCGCTGGCCGCGGCTGAGGTGCGCCTCGATGCGACTTACACGACCCCGTACATCGCGCATGTGCCGCTTGAGACCCGGGCCGCCCTGGCTTTGTGGGAGGCGGGCCGGCTCACCGTTTGGACGGGCACCCAGGTCCCCTTTGGTGTACGCGCCCACCTTGCAGGCGCCCTTGGTTTGGACGAGGCCGACGTGCGCGTCATTGTCCCGCCCACTGGGGGCGCGTTCGGTGGGAAGCACGGCGGCGACGTGGCCCTCGAAGCAGCACGCCTGGCCCGGGCTGTTGACCGCCCGGTCATGGTCCACTGGAGCAGGACGGAGGAGTTCCGCTGGGGCTCACGGCGCCCGATGGCGGTGGTCGACGTGCGGGCGGGCCTCGGCCCGGGTGGCAAGCTCTGCGCGTGGGACTTCTGCGACATCAATGCCGGCCCCGCCGCGCTCGCCGCTCCCTACGCCGTCGAGCACCGCCGGTTGCGTTACCAGCCGGCGGCGTCGCCTGTCCCCCAAGGCTCTTACCGGGCCCTCGGCGCGAACGCCAACAATTTCGCCCGTGAGTCCCACATTGACGAGCTCGCTCATCTGGCGCGGACCGACGCGGTCACCTTCAGATTGCAGCACCTCAATGACGACAGGCTCGCCAACGTACTGCGCACCGCAGCGAGACATTTCGGCTGGAGCCAAATGTCGCGCGCCCAACAAGGCCCTGGCACTGGCTGGGGTGTCGCCGTCGGGCTGGAAAAAGAAGGCCGCGTGGCTACATGCGCCGAGGTGAGCGTCACCGATGACGGCAGCATCCGGGTGGTCCGCATTGTGACCGCCTACGAGTGCGGGACCATCGTCAACCGCGACACCGTGGCGAACCAAATCGAAGGGGCTACGGTAATGGCACTCGGTGGGGCACTGTTCGAGGAGCTGCCGTGGCAAGACGGCCTTCTCGCTGAGGTTTCGCTCACCGGCTATCGCGTGCCGCGCTTTGCCGACATCCCAACTATCGATGTCGTGTTAGTCGACCGGCCGGACCTGCCTCCAGCCGGAGCAGGCGAGACACCAATGATCGCGGTGGCACCGGCGGTTGCCAACGCGGCCTTCACCGTCACCGGCTACAGGTCCCGCTCTCTCCCGTTGCAAGCCCGGCAAGCTAGCTGATGGGCAAGGACGGGCGGCGAACTTGGCGCACCCGCGATGTGGCTTTGCGGTGATCTCAATGACCGCCTCGCCTATCTGCAGGCGAGATCCCGCAGGCAGGCGCGCCGTACTCAGATCGAGGTCGAGGTAGAGCTGGTCGCCTGCCAGCCCACCATGGTCGGCGGTCCCGGCGACGAGGGCAACGGCGCGGGCGTTTATCAGCGTCAGCTGTGCGTCCGGGTGGGCGGAACCGTCCGGCGTCGAGGAACTTCCCCTGACGCGCCAGGTATCGCCCACCAAGCCGCGGCAGGCGTTGGCCGGGCTCGCCCCCTCTAGGGCCAACGTCAGGGCGTCCGCATGATGCCGCCACCCCGCCGCAGCGGGCACCGGCGCCGGCGCGCTACTATCGCCCCGCATTATGCGGACCGTGGACGGCATTAGCGGCCTCGGGACCCGCTATGGCGGCCGGGGCCGTGCCCAGCCACATCTGCATCTTCGAGGTTGCCTGCCCAACCAGTCCCTGGGTTGGTGTAGGGCCTTATGTCAAGGTTTCCGGCCAGAAGTTCGTCGATGAACCACTGGTGGGCGCGCCTTCTTAGCCGCGGCCGCGCCAAGGGGCCGCCCGGGACAGTTGTGACGGCGCCGCCCCCGCGGCGAAGGCGGCGAGCCTGCAGGTCCTGTCGCTCGGGCATCATGTCGATCGTGGCTGTACCGGCCGCGCTAACAACGGTCGGGCTCACCTGGTCGGCCGCCATGGGGCAAGTGGCGGCGGCAACGCCCGCTCCCACCTACCGGCTGGTGGCGGCCACGGCGGTGGGGCGCCCACCGTCAGCCTGTCTTCGGGCGCCGGGCTGGCATCCCAGGTCACCTACACCGTCGGCTTTACCACCAGTGCCCAGGGAGGGCTGGCGGCCAACCAGAGCAGCATCACCTTGGTGGCGCCCCTGGGGACGGTCTT
>JBEKNX010000173.1:0-9121 GCA_049522375.1 Acidimicrobiales bacterium
CTCTGACCAGCACTTTTATCCGTGTCGGAGGACCGACATGCTCACGAGGTCCACGCCCGCTTGCTATCGAGAGTCCCTGGTCAGAGCTTGGCCGAGCCGCTTGACCCGTCCGTGACCGGAGTGGGCCGAATTCTTCGTCAGTCTGCGTTCGATACTCGACGAGTACGGAACTCGGGGTGAGCATCGGGACGACCGGGCAGCAGACGCAGCAACAGCTCGCCCACCGGTTCCCGCTTCAGCACCACCGCAAATTACTGGCGGGGCCTCGTCGTCGCCCAGACGATGTAGTCGCCGGGACGGAGGTCGGTCACCACGCGCGCATTCCGGATGTGCCCGTGGACGGCCCCAGGCTCGTACTCTTGGTGGTCGTCGACCCACAGCTCCACAGCAGGCTCAGTAAAAATGCCCCGTAGTCGCTATAGACCCTCTAGCACGAGCACTTCGGCCCTCTTAGGGAACCCTGCGAGTGACTCAGCTATGGGCGCCGAAGACCTACGGGCGGCGCCTTGGTGAACTCGCTAGGAACCATCGGGCCGAGGGGCGGCACCGTCGCCCGGAGCATTCGGGCTTTCCTGGACAGACGCGGGCGCAACGCCTCCCGCGGGGGTCGGCGAAGCCACGAACCCCTGGCCTTCGGGGACCCGGTCCTTGGCCTTCCGCCATTCTTCGGTTTGCGCGGCCCTCGTCGTCGCCCGAGTGAGGACCTGCTTGGGGCTCCGCGCCATCAGCTTTCTCCTTCGTCGTCTCCCAGTGTAACGGCAGGTGGCGGGACAAAGACCTGATCTGCCCAGGACCAGCCTTGACCCGACGGCCACCTCTGGACGGTCACGCCGAACGACACCCTCCAGCAACGACCTCGACCGGCAACGGGCCCAGGGGGAACAAAACGGTGGTCGTGAGCGTCTCGCCTCCCTCCACAAAGGACTCCCCGAAGACAGCGTCGGCATCCCAGTACCGCCCGTCGCTCAGACCATCTTTGGTCTGGACCATCTCAGTCACACGAACGGTGGCACCGTCTTCCCGGGCGAACCGAAGGCGGAACAGCCCTATGGCGCAGATAGAAGGACGCGCACTGAGCAGGACTGACCCTCTAGCCAGGTAGGCCTTGGCAGTGACCTGTGCCGTGGCCTTGCGCCCGTACAAGATGGCGATAGCGACGCCGCCCAGTAAGCCGAGCGCCGCCGCGATCGAACCTGCCGCATTCGAGGCATCGAGCCACAACACTCCCAAAACGTCCACGACGAACAAAGCGTACGCGCCACACTGAATGCCAACGGAGCTAGTCGCACCCTCGCTTGCCTCAGTCCGGTGTGCCGTTCCTCGGGCGGCGAGGTCAGGCGCCCGGTGACGTGGAGGGTGGGAATGTCGCCTCCTCCGTCGGACCAGCACCGCAAGAGGCTGCAGACGAGGTGAGCGCCGAGTCGTGATCGAAGAGCCAATAGACGCCTTGACGGGGTTCCCAGATCACTTGTAAGTGACGGTCGGCGTCGCTCCCCCGCTCAACGCTCTGTACGGCCAAGTCGGGAAGGGGTCTAAGAACGTCCGTCCGTGTCGGAGGGGACTCGTTACTCTCCTGCACACCCTGTCGTGGTGGATAGCGCCTGGTCAGAGCTCTCTCGGGCTGCCTGACTTTTCCATTGGTCGACTTCCCCCCACGCGCCCACCGGGGGGCCGGCCACGGCAAGCAGCGCCAAAGTGCCGGGACGTGCTGCGCACCAAACGTCACCCTGGGTGGCGCGAGGTACGGCGACGAGCAGGCCGCGAAAGGTCACGTCAGGACAGGTGGAGGAGGCGAGGCGCCGGAAACCGGTGCACGACCCAAGGCGAGAGCGGCCCCGCCCGGACGATCACCCCCTCCGCGAACTGGCCGCTGTAGGCATTTGCCAGGCACCGCCCGCGGGCGTTGCACCATGCCGGGAAACCCTCGATCGCCGGAGCACCTGGGACGCGCTGTTCTAGCCATGTCCTGCCGCCGTCGGCCGTAGCCAGCATGTAGCTCTTGCCACTGGCCCCGATGCAGCTGTTGACGCCCCAACATTCGATGTCCTGCGCCTCGGTGGGGGCATGGACTGCCCATGTCCGACCCTCGTCGTTCGAGATCACGAAGGCGCCGTTTGCCAGGCTTTCCCCGAAGCAGACGGTCGGCGTACTGCACCTGATGTAACTCACGTCCGGCTTGGCGACCGGGAAAGTCCTGGCCGACCACGTCCGCCCGCCGTCGTCGGTGTACAGCATGGTCAGGCGCGCCCGGCACGGCGTTACATCGGGGAACAAAGATGACAGGCAGGAGCGGGCTTCCACCGTTATTGCCCCGGCACAGTGCATGGCGTCTTGGCACCAAGGCCCTTCGGCGGCGTTGACCACCGAGGTGCCCCGTGCCGCGCCGGGAAGGCGGTGCGGTACGGGCAGGAGAACGTCCGTCCACGTCCGGCCACCGTCGGCGCTGTAGGAAGCGAAGGAAACCGGCACCTTCTGGCCCGCAGACGGCGGGAGCAGACCGCCCGGCGGTTTGGCCAGATCCTTGACGACAAAACTCACACAATGCCGCCCAACGCATGCGACAGCGTTGGCCGGTTTCATCACCTCCTCCGTCGGGGCCACGGTGGCCGTCCCGTGGGCGAAATCGACGATCGCCCCCGTGAACTTCGGGTTCGGATCACCGGACATCGGTACGTCGCAGCGGTCCGCGGAACAGGTGGCCGGTCCAGACAACGAGCCCGGGCTGTCGGACGAGACGGCCCAGGTTTGCCACGTCGTCCCGCCGTTTACGGAGATGCCCAGGAGGGGCCAGTCGGCCCACGGGTCGCTCCCGTAATAGGCGGCGGTCCCAGTCGCGACGCAATCCTCGGAGTTGGCACACTTGACGAGGGCCTCGCGCACGGCGGGCACCGCCGCGGCGGACACGTTGTGGAAACCGGCAGCGAGGGGCAACCTCGCGTAGAGAGCGAGGTTCTGGTTGTCCTCAGCTCGAGTGAACGAAGAGCAGCTCAGCACGGCTGCAACCACGCTCGATGTGAGCACCAGCCTGGCCAAGGACGGCCACACCGGTTTGTGCAACCGCCGCCGGGCTACACCCCAGGCGACGAGGAAGGCAGCGAAACCAACAGCGCCTCCCGCCGCTATAGCAGAGGTGCTCGTATCCCCGTACTCGTTGACGGCGTGGCCGAGCAGTTGGTCAGCACAGGAGACCAGGGCAAGGACGACGAGGGCGGGCAGGTAGCCGGCCGTCGTCCCGGACCTGGCCCTGGCTACCCATCGCTGCATCCGGGGCGGCGCGGGGCTGAGGCCGGCCCCGGCGTCGGCACCTTCTGGCGGGGCGATTGGCTCCCCTGGCACCCCGGCGGCCGTGGTCTGGACGTCGAGGCGCGCTGTCCCAAGTTCTCGCGGCCGCCGCATTAGGAGTACCCCAGCAGCGGCCAAACAGCCGGCGACCGCAGCCACGGGCAAAATGAAGCAGGTAGCTCCTAGCCACTGGAGGCTGTTGACCCAGTGGATACCGGGGTCGTAAGGCGCTTTCCACGGGCCTTCGATGGTCCGGTACAGGGCGTAGGCGAGGACCGCGCCTCCGGCCGCCGCCACCAGCAAGCAGAGACTGGCCCAGACAATCCGGGAGAGTTCGCCTCTGCCGACGCGTTTGGCTAGCCGCATGAGCCTTATTTCGGCTGCCAGGAGCGGGGCCTTGACCGGCCGCCCGGGCTCCCGCCGTTGTTGGGCTGATAGCGGGAAAGGACGCCGCCATGGGCTCCGCAGGTTGGCGCCGGCACAGTGCGTAGTCAGGAGGCTGGCATGGTCGGAGGCTGCCGACGCCGCCTCGACAGGGAGACTCGAGCTCACAGCGGAGCGGTGATGGCCCTTCCGGCCGGTGCCGCCACGTTCCCCCTGAACTGGGTTTTCGCTCCCAGCACCAGGCTCCGCGTGATGTCCTATGCGGTCGGTTATGCGGCGTTTGTGATCAGGCTGTGATCAGCAAGCCTGCAGGAGTCCCAACCCGGAACCCCAGAGTGGCGATCAGGAACTGCGCACTCCCCGCCACCAAAGGCGGCGCTGGAAGAGCTCATGCGCGTCGATCGCTCCGTTAGCCCCTAACAGGGCAGAGAACAGGGCTCGTTGCGAAACGTCCGCCGAGGACCCGAGTCGGAAACGGATCTTCCCCCCGTCCTCGGTCCGAAACTGATAGATCCCCGGTCGGTTGAACGTTCGCTCGACACGGACAATAAGTGGTCCGTGCACGTTGCCATGCCGGAAAAGATTGCTCCATAGGACGATGTTCTGATCGACGTCGAATGCCAGAGATGTCGCTGGGCCCAGGCACTCTCTAGCGGCGTTGCCCATACCGATTAGTACAAACAGGACTCCGAAGACCGCTAGAAATCCCGGACCCGCCGCAAGCCCAGCGACTACCAGGACGACACCAACGGTACTGAAGACCAAGAAGACAGCCAGCAAGATCACCTCGCCCACCAACGAAGTCGTTCGGCAGGAAATGGGGTCGGCCACTGCTTGAGTGTAGGGTCGGCGGCTCCTTGCACGCTCAGCTAGGCGGGCGTCAATAACGTGCCCAACAGGGCCGCCGTCAACACCAAGGCCCGAGCCACCAGTCAGAAAATGATGACGTCGGCCCGCCGACGTGAACCACAACGTCTAGGACAATTCACGGCCGTCAAAGGTCCAGTTCGGACCGGTGCTCGTGGGCGACGTAAGTTGAGTCGGGGACGTACGGCGCCGCCGGGCCAGGGCGCCGTCCCGGGCCTGACCGGCGTAGCGGCCCGGTGACAGCCCGTAAGCGAGCCGATTCTTTAGCCCGGCGAGCGAGCCCGTTGAGGTAGGTAACGACGTCGGGATTGGCCTCGAACCAAGTACTTCGGGATTGCTGGGCGGCCTCGGCACCCTTTAGCGCTTGCGCTGCCCTTTGGACCTCGTCGCGATCGCGACGGGCGACGGCCAGGTCGGCCTCCGCCTGGTCCAGGTGCTCGTCGAGGCGGCGCAGCCGGTGGGCGGCGTGGTCCGCGGCGTGGCGGGCCAGGAGCTGCGCTTGGCGGTCAGGGCCGCGTAGCCAACCCCTTTTCTGCGCCGCATCCTGTTCGGCCTGACCGGCTTTCACCAGCTCGTCATGGACGGCTTGTCGGTTGGCGCTGAGCCGAGCGACGCGCCGTTCGGCTTCCGTCGCGGCCTCGACGGCCGGGGCGTAACGGGCGACCTGAGCGCGCAACCGCTCGATCTCGCCGGAGCGGTCAGGGCCAGCCAGGGCCTCGACCCGGAGGTAAGCCTCCAATAGTGCCGCCCGCAGGCTGTCGAAGTCATCGGCCACCTCCAGGGCCGCCCGGAAGGTCTCGGTGGCGGAGAGCTCGCTGCCACTACGGCGTAGTGCGGCGGCAAGCACGTCCCCTGTGCTGGGGGCGGCCACGTACCGGTGCCCGTCGTCGAGCGGTTCGCAAACGACGCAGGCCAGGTTGTGATCGCGTCCTCGGGTAAGGCCGACATAAAGATGCTCGGCGGTCGTGGCCGCGCCGACGACCAGGACTGCGTCATCGACTGTGAGCCCCTGGCTTTTGTGGACGGTCACCGCGTAAGCCAGGGCCACGTTCTCCTGGACGTAATCACCGGGGACGCTCACCTTGCCTCTGCCGTCCAGGGAGGCGAGCAATAAGGAGTTATCGGGACGCCGGGCGAGGACCTGCCAGCGGTCGCCGTTGCGCACCCAGGCCCCGATGGTGCTGACCAGGCGGCGGTTATTGAGGGTGGTGACGATTTCGTCGCCCACCCCGACGACCTGTTCGCCGACAATGATTCCGACGGATTCGACCTCGCCGGCGGCGACCCGGGTGGCCCTGGCGCGGAGAGCGAGCTGGTCGACGGTGGCGTGGTCGGCGGCCATCACCACCACGGAGCGGCCCTGCCGCCGGGCCTCGGCCCAGGCCTTGTGGGCAGCGTCCAGGGCCTGCTCCCACCCGCCGGCCACTACCCGCCCCCGGGCCTCGTACTCGGCCAACACCGCGGAGTCCCGGTCCCGCAGGCGCCGGGTGGCCTCGGCCTCCCACGGGTCGCTGAAGCGTCGGACAGTGCTGAGCTCGGCCGTCTTGGCGTCGGCGGCGAGAAGGCGGAACAACCCGCCGGCTTCGACGGCAACCAGTTGGTGATGGTCCCCGACCAGGACCAGTTTCCCCCCGGCCCCTTCGACCAGGTCCACCAGTTTGGCCAAGTCAGCGGTGGAGACCATGGACGCCTCGTCGCAGACGACGACCTCGCCGCGGCCCAGACCTCCCTGGCGCCGGCCGGGGTCGAGCAGGAACCTGGCCAGGGTCTCCGAGCGGATACCGGCCTGTTCGGTTAGCACCCCGGCGGCGACGGCAGAAGGGGCCACTCCCCGCACCGACACACCGGCGGCCTCCCATGCCGCCCGCGCCGCGGCCAGGCTGCGGGACTTGCCCGAACCAGCCGGCCCGACCATCACGGCCACCCGCTCGCCACCTTGGCAGAGGCGGCGCACGGCTTCAGCCTGGTCGTCCCCCAACTCGGCATCATTGATCGCAGCCTCGACGGTGGGCTCGGCCACTACCCCGACCTGGGCGTCCCGTCCCTTTTCGGTGACCTCCAAGATGGATTGCTCATCACCCAACGCCCGCCAGGTGCTGTAACGTCCGGCCCCGTGACGTCGGGTGGGGCTCAGCCCGTCCCGGCGGCGCAAGACCTCGGGCGTGTTAGCGAGGCCTTCGGCACCAAGGCTGACGATATCGGGATGGGCCAGCAGCTCGTCGCTGGCAGCGTCGACGAGGCGGCGCACCGCCTCGGCATTGTTGGCGGCTGAAGGCGCCACACGCACGGCCAGCGCCTCGACGACGTCGGCCCGGCCCCAGGTCGAATGCTCCCGCTCCAGGGCCTCGAGGACCTCAGCCACAAAGCCCGCGCCGGACGTGCCCGCCGCCACGCCGACGGCTCGAGAAGGGAGCTCGATGCCCCGAGCGGACGGCAAGGCGGCTGCCAGCCAGCGGCGGGGGTCGTGGTCGGCCTCGGTGGCCTCCCGGCGCCACCGGGCCCGCAGCTCTTCGGTCGTCTCACCGCCCTCGGGCTTGGCCGCCCGGGACCGGTAGGCGGCCAACTGGAACAGGGCGGCCCGTTCCCCACCGCCGAGCGAGCGGCCCAGCATCGCTTCCTTGGCCCCGATCATCTGGGCGGCCCGTGCTTCGACCTGGGCGCGCCGGGTGGAGAAGTGCTCGACCAGGCCGGTCGGCACCCCGACGACCTCGGCCGCCCCGTCGGAGCCGACCTCGCCCCAGGCCACTCCGAGCCGGCCCGACAGCTCGGCCCGTAGGCCGGCTTTGTAGATGAGCCCGGCCGCCTTTTGCACCTCGAACAGCTCGCGGCCATCCAGGGCTAACCAGTGCCCATCGCTACTGGCCCGGATTTTGGCGGCCAGCAGGACGTGGGTGTGCAACTGCGGATCGCCGCTCCGCGACGTGCGGTGGGTGAAAGCGGCGGCCACGTAGCCGTCGGTGTCGGCCTGGACCAGTCCGCCCCGGCCTCGGCGGGTAAAGCCAGCGTGCTCCTGTAGGAACTCCAGGGCTGCATCGACAGAGGCGTCCTGGGCCGCCTGCACCTCTCCAGACACAGTGTCGTCGGCCAGCGCCCACAACACCGAAATCGACTTGGGCGGCGAGAAGGACAGGGCATAGCCCGCCACCTGGTCCATCCCGCCCTGCCCGGCTTTGCCGCTCCCGTGCGAGCTGTCACCGGCGAACGGGCGGCCCAAAGCCTCCCCGGTCTCGGGGTGGCGTCCCTGCCCGAAGAGGCGCGACATCTCCTCAGGGCCGACCGGGCCGGACAGCTCGAGGGCCTCGGCCCCCCGGCCGACCCAGCGGCCGGGCTCCTCCCCGTGGCCGGCGAAGTAGTCCTCCCGGCCGAGGGCGATCTCCTCGGCGTAGTAGCGCCACCCGTCGGGGCCCATCTTGGCCAAGCCCATCATCGCCGGCCGCCTTCCGCCGGGCCGGGTTGTCCCGCACCTCCGGGTGCAGAGGTGTCTCCTTGGATTTGGGATTGAAAGAGAACGAGAGGACAGGGGTGCGCGGTGGGCGGGTGTCCTTGGATTTGGGACTGGGGAAAGGCGAGAGGACTGAGGGGTTTGGTGGGCGTGGCGGCGGCGGGAGGAGAGGTGCGGCCGGGAGGGGCGAGGACTGTCGTGGCTGTGCGGGTGGTCGCGGAAGCGAAGGGGGCAAGCCGAAGGGCTTGGTTAGCGCTGGTGAGGAGTGAACGAGGCCGAGTGGTCGAGCTGGCGGCGTTGGTGCGAGAAGGGCCCCGGGAGCGGTGACGGGTGGGGGGCCAGGCGTGGTCGTCGGTGGCGAGCCAGGAGACGGTGTCGGGGCCGAGGTGCTGGAGCTGGCGGTGGCGAAGAGTGCCGAGGTGCCGCGCCGTGATCGTTGACGAGAGGGCGGGGCCCGAGCCGTGTGGTCGCGAGGAGTGGGTGTCTTTCTGAGGTCTCACACCTTGTGGGGCGGAGGTGGCGATGTCTTCCTTGGGCGCCCACAGATGGGCGTTGTCGCCATGGCGGCGCGCTGTGCCAGACAACAACGGCTGAGCCGGAGGCGGGTGGTCGAGCAGTCCGGGGAGGTTTCTGAGGCTTCACACCCTCTGGGGCCGAGGTGGCGATGTCTTGTGCCCGTGCTGCCCCGAGGTGGTGGCAGTCCGAGTCGGGGCCGGGTAACGACCAGTCGGGGCAGGCGGCCTTTCGGCAGGCGGCCCGGTCACGGGACCACGGCTGTGTCGACCTGGGAACGGCGTCGCTCGCAGCGGCAGACAGGTCGTCCACCCAGCTCAGCAAGGACTTCGCCACCTCGGCCCCTGCCCCATGGAGGACCCCGACGGTCGGGGCCTCCATGAGCGAGGTGAGCGCACAATGGCCAAGACGGTCGTGCCCAGACCGGCACAAGCCGGTCCGCCGGTCGGTCAGACCCCTCGCGCTACCCTCAAGGAGCGTGCAACCTCTGGGGCCGACGCCCGTAGGCCAATCCAGTTCGTCGCCGACGACGAGCCCGTGGTGACCCCCGAGGTGGCTGCCGTCCTGGCCCGTATCGTGCGGGGACTTCGTGACCGCCAGAAAGGTGGTGAGGCATGACCCGTTTCGCCCTGA
>JBEKNX010000174.1:0-9097 GCA_049522375.1 Acidimicrobiales bacterium
CCGATGTCGTGGTCCGGCTGGTCGTAGTGGTGGTGGGCCGCGTCGAGGCCCGGTCCGAAGTCGTGGTCGGTCCAGGCGTCGTCGGCGCCGTCGTTGCCACCGCCGCCGTTGGCCCTGTCGTCGGCGCCGTCGTTGTCGGCGCGGGCGTGGTCGGTGTGGCTGTCGTCGGTGTCGTGGACGCCGGCGGTTTGGTGGCTGTCGTCGGTGTCGTGGACGCCGACGGTTTGGTGGACGCCGTAGTCGTTGCCGATGTTGTCGACCGGGCTGGCGTCGTGGTTGCCGGTTGGGTGCTAGCCGGCCGTGCCGTGGTGGCGGCCGCCGTCGTGGCCGTAGCCGGACGTGTAGTCGTCGGTGCCGTCGTGCCGGTCGTCTCTGGCGTTGTCGTGCTCGTAGGGCTGATGAGCGGGGGAAGGGTGACGGATGGGCTCGTTGTCGAGGTCGTGGACGACGACGGGGGCAGCCCTGGGGCGGTCGGCGTGGGTGACGAGGTGGGGGCCCCGGGCACGGTCGTGGTTGTCGTAGTCGAGGTCACGGGTGGCTCGGTCGTCGTCGTAGTCGTCGCTGCCGGCGGCTCAGTCGTGGTGGTCGTGGCCGCCGTCGTGGAGGACGAGCTCCCGGGCACGACCGTCGTCGTCGTAGAAGAAGAGCTGCTCGGGGTGGTGGTGGACGGGGGCGACGTCGTCGCTGCCGCGGCGCTGGTCGGAAGAGTCGGCACCGGCGTGTCCGCCGCGGCTGGGCTGCTCGGCCCCGCGACCAGAATGAGGGACGCCACCAGGGGCGCGATGCAGCTAAGCGCGGCCGCGATGAGGTAGCCGACCCGGGGTCTTGGGTTTGGGGGGGGGTTGGCCATGGGCACCAATCTTCGGAGGGAAAGGCCCCGGCAGACCCAGCCCGCCGGCCACCGTTAATCTTAGCCTTCCAGGCCACCTGCCGTTCCCGGACCGCCCCGCCGGGCTGTCCCACCTGCTCGGGAGGCCCTGAAATACCTCGGCAGGGCAAGAAAGCCGGTCCCGGTGCGCCGCGCCATCAGGTCTTGCCCGGTGCCGGCCGACCGCGGCCTGAGAAAAGGGCGAACGGGGCCCCCGGGGCCGCCACTCGGGCCGGTGGGCACCCAGACGGAGCGCCAAACGCTGTGCCTCGGGCCTGCGGGGCGGTCCCGAGTGGCGCGTTCGCTAAGACGTGCGGGTAGTGGTGGTGGTGGGTTTTGACGCCAAAGGGCGGGACGTCGTGGCCGTCGTGGTCGTCCCCGTCGTTGCCGCCAGTTTGGTGGCCAGTGCGACGAGGGCTTCGCCGGCCCGGATGTCGTTCTGGTAAGTGGCGAGGTCGCCTTGCTTCAGGGCCGCGTCTGCGTAAGCGAAGTCCTGGTCGGCCCGGTTGAGGTCCTGGACCAAGCTTGCCCGCTGCGAGGGCAGGGCCAAAGTCGTCGAGGTGCTGGCGGGCGGCTGTGTCGTGCTGGATGTCGTCGTTGAGGAGGGAGCGGTCTTGGGAGTGGGGGAGCTTCCGCTCTTATGACCGGTGGGCGTTGTCGTAGGAGTCGTGACCGGTGTCGTCGGGACGCCATTGCAATAACTGGCAAAGGGACGGCCGCTGCCCGCGTTGGCCACATCGCAAAGCGCACCGTCCAAAGAGGGGGTGCCGGACCCCGCGTGGTAAGCATTGTTGTTGTACACCACGACGACGTCGTTGAGGCGCGGCACGCCATTTTGGACCTGTTCCACGTACAGCGGCTGAATGTAGAGCAATGACTCGCCGATCGGGGTCATGATCACGCTGCCGAGCACCACCTTCGAGCCGTGCTGGTCCAAAAGCGTGATCTCTTGGGAAATCGAACTGTTGGTGGCCACAGCTGTCGATACCAGGTATGGCCCATCTACCGTCTGACCGGCCGGGATCGTGTAGACAGTGAGCTGACCGTAGTCGTCGGGATCGGAAGACGCCGTCATAAAGGCGGTGAGCGTCTGCTTGTCCCCATTGGAGGACGGGACGAACGGCTGGACGAGGACAAAGCTTTGCTGGGTCTGCCCGGGCAGGGCCAGCAGCTCATAGACGGGCATCACGCTTTGCGACACGCTCGGAACGATGATCGGCGCCGAGAAGGCGCCGGGGAGAGTGGCGACAGTTGTCGTGGCCGAGCCGACCTCGCCCGATGCCGGGTTCTGGGGGATCGCCCACTGCTGGGCCTTGGTGTAAAAGACCGACGCGATCTGCTGGTGGTAACTGCGGTACATGTTGGTCTGGACAGTGAAGATGTCCTCCGGGTACCGCCAATGGTCCGTTATGCCAGGGATGACCGAGTCGGCGCGGGTCATCGACGTGAACAGCTTAGGAAAGGCGTTCTCGTAGGTTTGGATTATCGGGTCGTTCTGGTCCTGGACAAAGAACCACATGTTGCCGTTATAGGCATCGACGACAGCCTTCACGGAGTTGCGTACGTAGTTGAACGGCTGGTTTTGTAGCTCGCTGTTCTGGGAGACTCTGCTCACGTCCGCCTGCTCAGACCCAGGGAAGTTGTCGGTGGTGGTGTAAGCATCAATTACCCAGTAAAGGCGCCCGTTTAGTGCCACCGGGTAGGGATCGCCGTCATACGAAAGGAACGGCGCCGCCTTTTCTACCCGCTGGACGACGTTGCGGAAGTACATGACCTTGGATTGCGCCGTAACCTGCCCGGAGATCAAAATGTTGTAATCGCCAAAACTGACGGCAAAAGCCAGACGGCGGAGGAACCCTCCGGCGGCGACGCCGCCGGAGCCGTCGTAGTGGTTGGAGATCTGGGAGCCCGTATTTGGGTCTTCGTAGTCAAGCTCGGCCTGGGCAGAATTGGCTATCACGTAACCGCTGGTTGCTTGGGAGCTGGCGTCGAAATAAACGCGCGGTTGCACGCTGAGCAACGGCTGCCCGGCGGGTGGCACCCCGCTCAGCGTGAAGCTCGGGTAACCAGAAGACCCCACCCCCGCCTGGTCGGCCGGGGCGACAACCGCCCCGTAGCCGTGGGTGTACTGCAGGTGCTGGTTGACCCAGCTGGAAGGGACCCCGTCGGGGTCGAGCTGGCGAGCCGAGATCAACACCTGAGTCTGTTTGGCGGGGCCTCCCTGCGTTGGGGCCAGGTCGTACCGGTCGCTGCTTGGGCCGCTCATGCTGTAGTAGCCCCGGAAGCCCTGTTCCTTGGTGAACGTCGAGCCCATGACGGTGGGGTCGAGAAGTGGGACGTTGGCCAGGCTCTGCTGGTTGGCCTCGGCCACCGAGGACTTCCCCGTGACCTCGGAGGCGGTAATGGGGGCGTTGCCCTGGAAGGGTTGCGTCGTCACGTCCTGGAGGCCGTAGGCGAAAGTGGTGGCCGTGATGTTGTCCTGGATGTAAGGAGCTTCCTTCACATTTTGGGAGGGGTTGACCACCAGTGCCTCCACCAGGGCCGGGTACACGTTGGCCACAAGGGCCCAGACGATGCCCCAAAGGGCGACCGCCACCACGGGCAGCAGCCAGCCCTGTTGGCGCACGTTGTAGAGGAACAAAGCCGCGGCTATCACCGATATGGCGATCAGCAGGACTAGCGCCGGGCGAACGGCGTGCACGACGGTATAGGTTGGCCCGTCGACCACGTACTTGGTCGACAGCACCAACGAAAGGCGTTGCAGGTAGTAGTTTAGGCCTTGGACCAGCGCCAGGACCGCGAGCAGGACCGACAGGTGGGCCTTCACGCGAGGACTGACCCGCTGCACCGGCGAGCCGGGGCGGATCCCCCCGTTGAGGTAGTGGGCGACCAGGCAGAGCAGCAGCGTCACCACCAGAGCGGAGAAGGCCCAACCGACGATCCAGTCCAGGAACGGGAGCCTGAAGACGTAAAAGCCGTCGTTCAGGTGGTTGAGCGGGTCGAGCCCGTTCTTCCAGGGCGCCGAGGCAGTCGTGAACGGGGCGGCGTTGGAAAAGAGCAGCCAGTTGTCCCATTGCGCGTGAGCGCTGACTCCACCGATCAAGGCGAAAAGGATGGCCACGACCAAGCGGATCCAGTTCATGTGGTTGGCGGCGAGTTGTTGCCAGCGGGCCACGAGCTCGTCGCCCGGCGACGCCAGGACAGCGCTAGGGGCGAGGCGGTCGGCCAGCCACAGGTTCCCCCATAACAGGCCGAAGAAGACCACGCAGAAGGTGGCGCCGAGACCGGCCTCGACCGTAATTGTCTTTGTCCAGACAGAGCTGAGGCCGACCGACCGGAACCACAGGAGGTCGGTGTAGAACGAGGCGAGGCGCTGGCCCAGGGCGAGCACGACGATCACGGCCAGGATGGCGATGCCGATGGCCCATCGAACCCGACGGCTGGTTCTGGGAAAATGTCGCGGGATTTCAGACTGTGCTCGCATCGGCAACCCGGAGCCTATAGGGGCGGCCTAGGGGTGCGGGAGCACTCCCGGCGCCTTAGCCGGCTACGACCGCGGAAGTGGCCGGTCGAACGCCGCCGGCAGCCAGGTGTGCCGGCTCGCGGCTTGACGCTCCGTCCGGGGCGAGGGCGCACCGGCAGCCGGGGTGGGCGGGGGGGTAAAGCTGGCCTGTGGGCCAAGGCTCGGCCTTGACTTGCTGGCCGGCGAGCGCGTTGTCTTCACAATCAGGGCACGGCGCATCGGATGCGTTCGCCACCCAGCGCAGGGGAGTGCCTTCGGCGAAGGCCAGATAGGACCCGCGCGAGAAGGCGGCCGCTACCTCGTCGTGAGCGGCGGCCTCGATGCGCTGGGTCTTCCACTCCCGGTACGCCGCCCCGAGGGCGTCCGCCAGTTCGCCGTTGTCTTCGTCCATGGACTGGAAGGCGAGCTCGAGGCGCTGGCGCAGAGGCTCGGCGATAGCCCTGCCCAACTCCTCTGCCAGGTCGTCCAGGCCTTCAAGAGCGAGATCGGGAGCCGGGGCACCGCCCCAGAGGGCGGCCGCCAGGTCGGCACCGGCGCGAGCCGCCTCTTCGAGCAGGGGGCGGCCGGCTTCCACGAACCGGTCGGGGTGTTCTTCGATGTTGGGAAGGACGTTCGCCGGCGTGGCCGGGACTTTGAGGTTACGCAGACGGTCGAGCAGCGAGTTTTGCTCGTCCTGCAGTGCCCGCTTCAGTTTCCTCGCCAGAGAGGACTCTAGCCGGCTGGTGATCGCATCGCGTCGGCGGAAGAACTCCTGGTCAGTGCCTATCTCTTCCCGACCCGCGTCACCACCGCTGTCCTCGGCCTCAATTGCCGGGACGTCTGCGGCGCCCGCACCGGTCCCCGCCTCGGCAGGCGCCGCGGACGTGACCGCCACGGCTCCTTCAGCGCTCGGGTCGGTTGCCAGGTCGGTGCCGGAGGGCCCGAGGCCGTCGTGCTGGTCAAGGGTTTTCCGCGCCGTTGTCGTAGCCTCGGCCCGGCTGGCCCTGATCCGAGCGAACAGGCCCTGGACGTCATGCGGGCCGCCGGTCTCCACCTCGGCCGGCGAGCCGGGGACGTCCGCGCCGCCCGGTCCCGCTTCGCTGCTACTGACGAGAGCCTCAGGCGCCTCCTCCGCCCCCTCGGCCGGCAACGCCGGCTCGGCCTCGTGGCGGAGGATCCTGACGCTCTCGATGGCGTCCTCCGGGGCGACAATGGCCCGGGCCGGTCCTTCGTTGGTGCTCCTGAGCCTGGGTGCCTCGGCCGCTGCCTTGCCCTCCTGGTCGGTGCCGGCCACCGAGCTCGTGGCGACCTCGGTGGCCTTAGGAGCCGACACCACGGCCTCTCCCGGGCCCGGCAAGGTCCCGGCCGGGGGTTTGGCGCCGGGCGACCTGGTCTCGCCGAAAGCGCCCAAAGCATCCCATGCGTCGTCATGGCGTAGGTCGACCGCTTCGTCGGGACGCTCGCCGGCATTTTGCCGCCCCACCGCATCCGCGGCCGCCCGCGCCTCGGCGTCAGCCCGCTGCAACTCATCGGTCACTTCGTCAAGGGTGCGGCGGACGACTAGGTAGGCGTCCAACAGCCGCTCGCGACCGGCCCGTAGCTGTTCGACCTGCACGCTGCCGAGCTTGCGGCGCCGGGCGAGGTCCGTCAGAATTTTCTCCCTCAGAGCCTGGGCCGCCTGCACGGTCTCCTGGTACTCGCGGCCGGCGGTGACGGCCAGAGAGTCGGCATCCTGTTGGGCGGCGTCCCTGAGCCGTTCGGCTTCAGCCAATGCACTTTCTCGGATATCGGCGGCGACCGCTTCGGCCTCGGCCGTGCGCGACGCCAGCACGGATTCCGCTTGGGCGAGAAGGTCGTCCGCCTTGGTTTGCGCCCCCGCCAGGACCGTTTGCGCGTTTGCCTCCGCCTTGGCCGATATCTCGGCCGCGGCACTGTGGGCACTGCGGAGGATGCCGGCGGTCTCTTCGCCCACCGCCGACATGAGGGAGGCCTCGTCCATCAGAGGGTGCGCGGCGCGCTCCTCGGCCTCGCGCCGGGCAGAATCCGTGCTCTCGCAACGCTCTCGTAGCGCACGTACTTGCTCGGCCACCTGGGAGAGGAACTGCTTGACCTCCTCGGGGTCATAACCCCGCCAACTTTGCGCGAAACGACGCCCCTCAATCATGTCTGCCGACATGTCAGGGACCTCACCATGGCGGGGGCGGAGACGGTCAGTTGGCATGACCCAATAGCCTAGGCTCGCCCGGCTTGCGTTTGTGGAACCCCCGTTGGCTCTTTTCCGCTTCAACAATCACATTAACCGCATATCGCGCGCACCGTCGCTCCCATGGTTAAGCCTTGCCCGGGCTGGACAATCCGGGCACGTCGCCCCCGTAGCGTTGTCGCAGGATTTGCAGTACTTGGCCCAGCGTTGTGACCGGGACCACCACGAGCCCGTGGCCGGCAACGCTCTCAGCGTCCTGGTACTCAGCTTGGGGTACGAAAAATACCTGAGCCCCCGCCTTTTCGACGGCAGCCGTCTTTTCCTGTACACCGCCGACCTGACCGACGTCCCCTTCGGGGTCAATCGTCCCGGTGGCGGCCACGTTGTGGCCGCCTGTCAGTTTCCCGTTGGAAACCGAGTCCATGATGGCCAGCGTGAAGGCGAGACCAGCCGAGGGCCCGCCTATCTCGCCGGCCTCCACCGATACCGGGAAAGGAAGCTCCAGCTTTACCCGGGTCTCCAGCTCGACGCCCATATAGGACTTGCCCTGGAAACCTTGGGCGACGACGCTGGCCGGAGGGCTGCTCAGCCGGACCTTGACGAGCTTGGCCCGGGCGCCCCCGGCCGGGTGGTCGGTCAAGACCACCACCGTCCCCGGTGGCACCGGCGCCAGCGTTTGCACCAGCTGCTGAGAGCTGAGCACGGGCTTGCCGTCGACGGCAGTGACGATGTCGTTGCACTTGATGCCCGCTTGCCAGGCCGGCGTGGAGCCCAGGACGGCGTCGATCTGGACACCGTCAGGAACTTCGGCCACCTTGTAGTGCAGCTGCGCCAATGCGGCCAGAGCGGCGTCCTGGTCGGCTGAAACCATCTCCTGGGTGTCCTGGCAACCGAGTTCGGAGGTGGGGGTCGAGCCGACGTACTCGGCGGCAGGGACCATCTGGCTCTGTTTGCCGAGCAGGCCGAGCTCCCACTCCGCCCAATCCACCGGCCCGGCCTGGCCCACCTCGACGTCGACCATGAGCAGCTCACCTTTTACGGGGTGGGCTTTGCCCCGGGGCAGCACAAGGCGTACGCAGGGGGTACCGTCGGGTAGCGCCAGTTCGCCGTTGTCGGGGCGGCACTTGCCGCTGGTGGTTATCACCGGCGCTGTCCCGGGCGAGAAAAGGTAGTAGGCGTTGGCCTCATGCACGGCGATGGCAACCGGTACCCCGACGACGATGGCGACCAGCAGGAGCAGGCTAACGAATAACCCGGGCCACCATGCGCCTGGGCGGCCGGTCGGGCCGCCCGAGCCCGGTACAGTCATTTGGATGTCGCCCATCACGTGTGCTGCTCCATGCCTTCCCCAGGTTGCCATGTGACTGTCCCGCTACGGGTACCGCGCCGGGCAGCCACACCCGGCCTACCTGCCGGGGGGCTCACCGCTTTAGTCGTCCCGGTCCCGCACCTTCGCCGCGCCCATGGCACCTGGTCCTGAGCCTGCCGGGGCCAGTGCCGGGCGCCGCCGGGCGGTCGTCGTCGCGGGGCATGCAGCGCAGGAGACGGCAGCCCGTGCCGGTCTGGACGACCCGTCGCCGGACGTCCGGGGCAGCGCCCTCGGCGCCCTGGCCAGGATGGGATCCCTGCAGGCCGAGGACATCAGCATGGCGCTGTCCGACCCCGCCGGTGAAGTCCGACGGCGGGCGTGCGAGCTCGCCGGTCGACTGGGGACGGCCAGCTTGCGCACGGGGACGGCCAGCTTGCGCACGGGGACGGCCAGCTTGCGCACGGGGACGGCCAGCTTGCGCACGGGGACGGCCAGCTTGCGCGACCAGCTGGTGCTCGCCCTGGTTGACGCCTCGCCCTTCGTGGTGGAGGCGGCTTGTTACGCATTGGGCGAGCTCGGCGACGGGGGGCAGCGAACAGGCGTGGTCGCGGCCCTCAGCTCCGTGGCTACGGGCCACCGCGACCCACTGTGCCGAGAGGCCGCGGTAGCTGCGCTCGGGGCGCTTGGTCAGGCGGACGGGTTGGCGGCGGTGCTCAGCGCTTTGGACGACAAGGCCGCCGTCCGGCGCCGGGCCGTGATCGCGCTGGCCGGGTTCGACGACGCCTTCGACGGGAACGACGTGCAAGCCGCTCTCCACAAATCGGTCAGCGACCCCGATTGGCAAGTACGCCAGGGGGCCGAAGACGTGCTCGGCCAGCGCACCCGGCCGCGCCCGGGTGGGCCAGGCCCGGCTCGGCGCGCCTAGACCAGGCCGAACGGGGACAAGAAAAGGCACGGTCCTTCAGCTGAGCAGCAGGTCGTGCACGGCGTCGAAGTTCTCGATGCACTTGCCGGCCCCCATTACCACGCACTCAAGAGGAGCTTCGACCAGGTTCACCGGCAGGCCGGTCTCTTCTGACAGCCTCCGGTCGAGGCCCTTGAGCATCCCGCCGCCTCCCACAAGGTGCAGGCCCTGGCTCAGGAGGTCCTGGGACAGTTCCGGGGGGGCGGCGCCGAGGCAGCGGAGCACGGCGTCGACGATGGCTCCGACCTGTT
>JBEKNX010000175.1:0-9095 GCA_049522375.1 Acidimicrobiales bacterium
GTGAGCTCGGGCCAGCGGCCGTTCCAGCCTGGCGAGCGAGTGCTGCTTTTCGACTCCAAGGGCCGCCGTTACCTTGTCACCCTGGAAGCGGGGGGCGAGTTCCACACCCACGCCGGCATCGTCGCCCACGACTCGGTCCTGGGCCAGGAGGAAGGCACCACGGCCCGCTCGAACCGCGGCGCCCGCTACATCGCCGTACGCCCGACCCTGGCCGAAGTGGTGCTCAAGATGCCGCGGGGGGCGCAGGTGATCTATCCCAAGGACTTGGGCCCCATCCTCGTCATGGCCGATATCTTCCCGGGTGCCCACGTGCTCGAAGCGGGCCTGGGCTCGGGGGCGTTGTCGATGACCCTGCTCCGGGCCGGCGCCCGGTTGACCGGCTATGAGCTGCGGCCCGAGTTTGCGGCGCGGGCGGTCGCCAATGTGACCGGCTTCCTCGGCCCCTCGGTGCTCGAGCGTTACCAGGTCGAGGTGCGCGATGTCTATGAGGGGATAGCCGAAAAAGGCCTGGACCGGGTGGTCCTGGACCTGCCCGAGCCGTGGCGCGCCGTGATGCACGCCGCTGAGGCCCTGCGACCAGGGGGCATCATCGTCTCCTACTTACCCTCGATCTCCCAGGTCATTACGTTGCGTGAGGCGCTCACCGGGGGCGGCTTCGCCATGGCCGAAACGATCGAGGTCTTGCAGCGTTCCTGGCACATAGAGGGCCAGTCTGTCCGGCCGGACCACCGCATGGTGGGCCACACCGGCTTCCTGACCGGGGCGAGACTGATGGCTTTGACGTCGTGAACGCCTTCGACGTCGGCGTCATCGTCCTGGCCGTCCTGGCCGCTCTCGGTGGGTGGCGGATGGGGTTCCTGGCCCGGGTCTTTTCCTGGGTGGGGATGGCCGCTGGGCTCTACCTGGCGGTGCGGTTCCTGCCTGACGTGGTCAAGTTCTTCAACTTGTCGGGCTCGGTGGCCCGGGTGGCGTTGGCCGTCGCCGTGCTCCTGGCCGGCGCGTTCATCGGACAGGGCCTGGGGCTCATGGTGGGGGCGAGGTTGCACGCGGTCCTCCCGTTCGGGGGGGTGAGGACGCTGGACCGCGCCGTGGGCTCGCTGTTGGGCGTGGTCGGGATCTTCGCCGTCTTGTGGCTCCTGGCGCCCTCCCTGGCGGCCGTGCCCGGACCGGTCTCGCAACTGACCACGGGCTCGACCATCGCTCGCTGGGTCACCAACGAGGCCCGTGCTGTCGGGCTCAGCCCCCCCAACACCCTCCAGGCTCTGCGGCGCCTGGTCGGGGAGAACGGCTCCCCCCAGGTTTTCACCCAGTTCGGCCCCAGTGAGGACACTGGGCACCCGCCGGCCTCCGACCCCCTGGACCAGGTGGTGCTCAACGCGGCCGCGGCGTCCACCGTGAAGGTGAAGGGAGCCGCCTGTGGGCTCTACCAGGAGGGCAGCGGCTGGACGGTCGCCCCCGACCTGGTCGTGACCAACGCCCACGTCGTGGCCGGGGAGCCGCCGGGACAGACGTCGGTGCTGTTGCCAGACGGGACGACCAAGCCGGCGACAGTGGTCGTCTACAACCCGGACGTCGACCTGGCCCTGCTGTACGTGCCCGGTCTCGGTGAGGCGCCGCTGCCGCTCGGGGCCGGTTCCCGGGGCCAGACGGGAGCGGTGCTCGGTCACCCCAACGGCCAGGACGCCCTGGCTGTCCAGCCCGCCTCCATAGCGACGGAGGTGACGGCGCTCGGCCAGGATCTTTACGACACCCACAACACCCAGCGCAACGTCTTCGTCCTCGCCGCCAAGTTGACCTACGGCGACTCCGGGGCGCCTCTGGTGGACACACAGGGCAAGGTCGTCGGCATCGCGTTCGCCATCGCCCCCGACCGGGCCACGACCGCGTACGCCCTCAGCTCTTCGGAACTGCGCCCCTTGTTGGGGCAACCGCACTCGGCCGCCGTGAGCACCAAGGCCTGCCTGAACGACTGAGGTCCAGCGACCGGGGCCTCAATGACTGGGGCCTACTCCTCGATGAAGATGCACTCGCCCGGGCACTCTTCGGCGGACTCCCGGGTCGCCTCTTCCATGTCCTCGGGCACCAACGCCAGGCCAGCGTGCCCACCGGGCTCGTTGAAGATCTTGTCGCCCTCTTTGACATAGGACAGGCCGTCGTCCAGCAGCGTGAAGACTGCCGGGGCAATCTCCTCGCACAGGCCGTCACCCGTGCAGAGATCCTGGTCGATCCAGACCTTCATTTGCTTTCGGTTCCCTTTTTCATGGTCGAACGGGCGTGCTCGTGTAACCAAGGTACCGGCGGCTAGGAGCAAGTGTCAATCACCCGCTGCTCAGGCGCAGGTCGTAGCCGGGCATACGCCCGGACGCGGAGCAGGCGCAGTAACGTCAGGAAAACGGGAGGTGGTCCGGTTGGCTGAGCAAAACGATCATGACGCCTTTGGCGGTGGCGAGGAGCGGAGAATGGCCGAACTTCAGGCCGAAGCCGGTTCCCTGGAGGCACAGGTAGCCGCTCTGGAAGAGGAGGTGGCTCTTCTGCGGCGGCGACTGGCCGACGCTCCCAAACGGGTGCGGACGCTGGAAGAGCGGCTCCTGGAGACCAAGGGCCAGCTGCAACAGGCTCTCTCGCAAAACGAGCGCTTGACCTACACCCTGCGCGAGGCCCGCGAGCACATCGCTTCCTTGCGCGAGGAGGTGGACAAGCTGACCCAGCCGCCGTCCGCCTACGGGACGTTCCTGCGGCGCAATGACGACGGCACGGCGGACGTGTTCTCGGGCGGGCGCAAGATGCGGGTGGCCCTCCACCCGGCCCTGGGGCCCGTCGAACTGCAGCGCGGCAGTGAAGTAGTACTCAACGAATCGCTGAACGTCGTGCTGGCGCGCGGCTCGGACCTGTCGGGCGAAGTCGTCACCATGAAGGACGTCCTTGACGACGGGCACCGTGCCATCGTCGTCGGGCGGGCCGACGAAGAGAGGGTCGTGGAGCTGGCCGACTCCCTGATCGGGGAAAAGCTCCGGGCGGGCGACTCGCTGCTGATGGACGCCCGCTCGGGCCTGCTCCTGGAGAAGCTGCCCCGGCCGGAAGTAGAAGAGCTGGTGCTCGAGGAAGTCCCTGATATTTCCTATGACGACGTCGGGGGGCTCGACTCCCAGATCGAACAGATAACCGACGCCGTCGAGCTGCCCTTCCTGTACCGGGAGCTCTTCTCCGAGCACAAGCTGCCGGCGCCCAAGGGCGTCCTGCTCTACGGGCCGCCCGGTTGCGGCAAGACCCTCATCGCCAAGGCGGTGGCCAACTCGCTGGCCAAGAAGGTGGCGGAACGCTCGGGCGACGGCGCGGCGCGGAGCTATTTCCTCAACATCAAGGGCCCCGAACTGCTCAACAAGTACGTGGGGGAGACCGAACGCCAGATCCGCCTGGTGTTCCAGCGGGCCCGGGAAAAGGGCGAGGAAGGGGTGCCTGTCATTGTGTTCTTCGATGAGATGGACTCGCTGTTCCGCACGCGCGGCAGCGGCATCTCGTCGGACGTGGAATCGACGATCGTGCCCCAGTTGCTGGCCGAGATCGATGGTGTCGAGGCGCTGAAAAACGTCATCGTCATAGGCGCCTCCAACCGGGAGGACCTCATCGACCCGGCCATCCTCCGGCCCGGGCGCCTGGACGTGAAGATCAAGATCGAGCGCCCGGACGAGACCGCCGCAGCCCAGATATTCTCCCGCTACCTCACTTCGTCCCTGCCGCTCGACGAGGACGAGGTGCGCAACCTGGGCGGTGGCGACAGGGACAAGACGGTCCGGCTGATCATCGAGCGGACCGTGGAGGAAATGTACCGGGACGATGAGCCGAACCAGTTCCTCGAGGTCACCTACCAGAACGGCGACAAGGAGACCATGTTCTACAAGGACTTCGCGTCGGGGGCCATGATCGAGAACATCGTCCGTCGGGCCAAGAAGCTGTCCATAAAGCGCCAGATCGCCAACCAGGGCAAGGGCATACGCACCCAGGACCTCATCGACTCGATCAAGCAGGAGTACAAAGAGCACGAGGACCTGCCCAATACGACCAACCCTGACGACTGGGCCAAGATCTCGGGCAAGAAGGGCGAGCGCATCGTCTACATCCGCACGATCACGTCCCAGGGCGACCAGACCAAGGGCGGCCGGTCCATCGAGCGGGTCGCCACCGGCCAGTACCTCTAGGCGGCCAGTACCTCTAGGCGGCCAGTACCTCTAAGGGGCCAGTACCTCTAGCCCTACTGGGCCCTAGGAGCCTGTTCGGCTCCCAAGCAGGGTAACGTCGGCGCGTGGCCATAGTTAAGGTCCTCGGCATGGAGACCGAGTACGGGATCATCGTTAGAGGTGGTGGCGAGCCCAATCCCATCGCCGCTTCGTCGGCGCTGATCAACGCCTATGTGGCCTCGCTGGCCAGGCGCATCGACTGGGACTTCCAGGACGAGTCACCGGCGCGTGACGCCCGGGGCTTCGTGCGCGAACCGTCCATGGCCCCCGAGATCGAAACGCACCTGGTCAACGCCGTGCTGACCAATGGCGCCCGCTACTACGTGGACCACGCCCACCCCGAGTTCTCGGGGCCGGAGTGCTCGACGGCCTGGGAGGCAGTCCTGTACGACAAGGCGGGCGAGGCCATCCTGGCCCGCTCCGTGGAGGCGGCGGCCAGGCTCCTGCCCCCCGGCCAGCACATCAGCGTGTACAAGAACAACTCGGACGGCAAGGGCAACTCCTACGGGTCTCACGAGAACTACCTGATGGACCGGGCCGTGCCCTTCTCCCGCGTGGTCCAGTTCGCCATCCCGCACTTCGTGACCCGCCAGATCTTCACCGGCGCCGGCAAGGTGGGCGCCGAGGCCGCCGGGGCTGACCACGTCGAGTTCCAGATAACCCAGCGGGCCGATTTCTTCGAGGAGGAGGTCGGCCTAGAGACCACCCTGAAGCGCCCCATCGTCAACACCCGCGACGAGCCCCATTGTGACGCCCAGAAGTACCGGCGGCTGCACGTCATCCTGGGTGACGCCAACCTTTCTGAGCTGGCCGACTTCTTGAAGGTCGGCACCACGGCCCTGGTCCTGGCCATGATCGAAGACGACTGGTTTGCCCGCCATGGGCGGGAATATTCGCTGGCGGCGCCGGTGCGCGCCATGCGCCAGGTCTCCTACGACTTGAGCCTGGCCCAGCCCCTGGCGTTGGCCAACGGCCGGCGCATGACGGCGCTGGAAGTGCAGTGGGAGCACCTCGACCTGGCCCGAAAGTACGCCGAGGACGTCGGCCTGGCGCCGGTGGGCGGTGATGACGTCGGCCACGACATCCTGCGGCGGTGGGAGGAGGTCCTCTCCGGCCTGGAGGCTAACCCTATGGCCCTGGCCAATAGGCTGGACTGGGTGGCCAAGTACAGGATGGTGAGCGGCTACCGGGAACGGCATGGCCTGGGTTGGCGAGATCCGAAGTTGTTGGCCATGGACCTGCAGTACCACGACGTCCGCCCAGAGCGCTCACTGTACGCTCGGGCGGGCGTGGAGCGCCTGCTGGCGCCCGAAGCCGTCGAGCGGGCCATGACGGAGCCACCCACCACGACCAGGGCATATTTCCGAGGCCGGTGCCTGCAGCGCTGGCCGCAGGCGATAGCCGCCGCCAACTGGGACTCGCTTGTGTTCGACCTGGGCCACGACCCCCTTAGGAGGGTCCCGATGATGGAGCCGCTCAGAGGTACGGCGGTACATGTCGATGAGTTACTTGAACGGTGCAACACTCCGGCGGAACTGCTGGAGCAGCTGGGCTCTTAGGAGGGACGACGGCATGACTGAGAAAGACAGACGGGATGGCTGAGAGAGAGCAGATCAAAAAGCAGGCGCCCTCGCGTTCGGAGCCGGAGCAGGTCGAAGAAGTCCCGGCCGGCTCCAAGCGCGGCGAGGAGCTGAAGGCCGAACTGGACGACTTGCTGGACGAGATCGACGAGGTGCTCGAGGACAATGCCGAGGAGTTCGTGAAGTCGTACGTGCAAAAAGGTGGCCAGTGACCCTTCCCGTTTTCGCCCCGGGCCAAGACCCGGGGCCCGACTTCCACGAGGTCGTCCGCCGGCTGGGCCTGTCGCCCTTCGCCGGCGCCGGCCCGGCGGGCGGGCCACCGCCGTTCGACGTGGCCCACGGTACGACGATCTGTGCCGTCCGGTTCGCGGACGGGGTCGTCATGGCGGGCGACCGCCGGGCCACGGCAGGCTCGGCCATCGCCCACCGCACGATGGAGAAGGTGCACCCGGCCGACACCCACAGCGGTGTGGCCATTGCCGGCGCCGCCGGGCCGGCCATGGAGATGGTCAAGCTCTTCCAGCTCCAGCTCGAGCACTACGAGAAGGTGGAAGGGCAGGCGTTGAGCCTCGAAGGCAAGGCCAACCAGCTCTCCCAGATGGTGAGGAGCAACCTCGCCATGGCCATGCAGGGCTTCGTGGTGGTGCCGCTGTTCGCCGGTTACGACCTGCGCCGGGCCAAGGGGCGCATCTACACCTACGACCCGACCGGCGGCCGCTACGAGGAGACCGACTACCACGCCGACGGGTCCGGGGGCCGCGACGCCCGCACGACCATCAAGCTCGGCTTCCGGGAGGACATGTCGCGGGACGAGGGCGTCCAGCTGTGCGTCCAGGCCCTGTGGCAGGCAGCCGACGAGGACTCGGCCACGGGAGGGCCCGACGTGGTACGGGGCATCTACCCGACGGTGGCGACGATCACCGCCGAGGGTTTCCAACGGGTGGCCGAGGTGGAAGTGGCGGCGGCGTTCGAACGGGTGATCGCCACCCTCAGCTCCGCCGAGGTCAACCGTCCCGCCGGCCCCCCGGCCGCTGAAGCGACGAGCAGGAGCACGACCACGAGCGGGAGGGCCAAGCGGACATGACGATGCCCTTCTACGTTGCCCCCGAGCAGTTCATGAAGGACAAGGCGGACTTCGCCCGCAAGAACATCGCCCGCGGCCGGCCCCTGGTGGCCACCGTGTACGCCGGGGGAGTGCTCATCTGCTCGGAGAACCCGTCGCGTTCGCTCCACAAGGTGAGCGAGATCTACGACCGCATCGCTTTCGCCGGCGTCGGCAAGTACAACGAGTTCGACCAGCTGCGGGTCTCAGGGGTCCAGCACGCCGACATCAAGGGTTACCAGTTCAGCCGCGAGGACGTCGACGCCCGGTCCCTGGCCAACCTGTACGCCCGGTACATGGGGAACGTCTTCACCCATGAAATGAAGCCGTTGGAGGTCGAGATACTCGTCGCCGAGGTCGGGCCTCGTCCCGGCGAGGACCAGATCTTCCACATCCTCTACGACGGCACCGTCGTCGACGAAGACCGCTTCACCGCTCTGGGCGGCGAGGCCGAAGCCATCACGGGCCGGCTGGCTCGGGCCTACCGGGCCGACTGGCCTCTGGCTGAGGCGCTGACGGCCTCCGTCGGTGCCCTGAAGGGGCAGGAACGGCAGTTGACGCCCCACGAGCTCGAAGTCGCCGTCCTGGACCGCAGCAACGGGCGCCGCGCCTTCCGCCGGGTGCTCGAGGCCGAGGTCTCCGAGCTCCTGTCGGGCGAGCGGCCTCGCCGCCGGAGCAGCAAGGACGCTGCCGACCAGCCGGCCCCCTCAGAGCCCTCCGAGGCGCCGGTCGCTGGGCCCCCGGGCCCTGGCCCCAGCCTCTAGTGCTACTGGCTAGCTACTGACCGACGAAGTGGGCCACCACCGGCGCCCCGGCCACCAGCAGGGCGGCCACGGCGGCGGCGGCGCGCCGCCAGGGCGAAGCCCAGCGCCGGGCGGCGGGACGGCCCCCGTCGTCCGCGCTGGACAGGATGTCGTCGTCGCCTGTGAGCAGGAGGTACGGGCCGGCGTCGGTGGCGCCGCGTTGGCGTTCGGAGAAGGCGGCTTCGACTTCGTCCGCCAGGAGCAGTGCCGCCGCCAGCTCGGCTTGGTCCTCCTCGACCAGTACGGACACGGCCCCAAAGGGGTAGGGACCGGAGACGTTGCCCCGGAGGTGGGTGACGATGCCTTCGCAGCCCAGCCGGGCGGCCAGGACCTTGGCGTGCCAGCCGTCGGGGACAGTGCGTAGGTGCACCATACGCAGCCCTTGGCTCATAGCCTTACCCTAGCTCACGGGCCTGGCGCGCTCCTTCGCGACACGTGGGCGTCTCTGGCTCCATAAGCGGGGTAGCCTGCCGATCGGGAGACAGAGCGCACTGATATGGAACGACGCATCTTCGGCCTGGAGAACGAGTACGGCGTCACCTGTACCCTTCGCGGCCAGCGCCGCCTGAGCCCGGACGAGGTGGCGCGCTACCTTTTCCGGCGCGTCGTGTCCTGGGGGCGTTCGTCCAACGTGTTCCTGGAAAACGGGGCTCGTCTGTACCTCGACGTGGGCAGCCATCCCGAGTACGCCACTCCCGAGTGCGACTCGATCAGCGACCTGGTGGTCCACGACAAGGCCGGTGAGCGGATATTGGAGCACCTGGTCGTCGCCGCCGAGGCCCGCTTGCGTGAAGAGGGTATCCGGGGCGTGATCTTCCTGTTCAAGAACAACACCGACTCGGCCGGCAACTCCTATGGCTGTCACGAGAACTACCTCACGACCAGGCGGGACGATTTCACGCATTACGCCGAGGTGCTGATCCCGTTCCTTATCTCCCGCCAGATTTATGCCGGCGCAGGCAAGGTCCTCCAGACTGCCCGAGGGGCGCAGTACTGCATAAGCCAGCGTGCCGAGCACATCTGGGAGAGCGTCTCTTCGGCTACCACGCGCAGCCGGCCGATCATCAATACCCGGGACGAACCGCACGCCGACGCCGAGCGGTACCGGCGGCTGCACGTGATAGTCGGCGATTCCAACATGAGCGAGTACGCCACCTTCTTGAAGGTCGGGACGACGAGCATCATGTTGCGGATGCTGGAGGACAGCTCGGTAGTGATGCGCGACATGACCCTGGAAAACCCGATCCGGGCCATTCGCGAAATAAGCCACGACATCACGTGCCGGCGCAAGGTGCGTTTGGCCAATGGTCGGGAGGCAAGTGCCCTGGATATCCAGTCCGAGTACCTTGAGCGCGCCCAGCGTTACCAGCAGTCG